>WRKE01000207.1 GCA_009778235.1 Pseudomonadota bacterium | reverse complement strand
ACCGATCAACCCGAGGAAGGAGAAAAGGTAGTGGGCCGAATAGAAACCGATGGCGCCGCACCAGTTGCCCTCAGGCACTTGTCGGGCCGGCTCAGGACCGAGGAGTGGAGCGAGGTAGCTGGCAAGGGCAAGGAGAAAAAACAGGATCACAAACAAAAGCAGCAACGTCAGCACCTCTTGCCGCCTTGCCCCGCCCTTTTGCCTGTCCTGTTGTCCCATGATCGCCGATCTCTGCCATCCCATCCGGCCGAACCCGACCGCGTTTCCCCTGCTGCCCGCCAAAAACAAAAAAACTTGCCCGCCGCGCCAGGCTGGAGGCATCATTCCCAGCCGCCCTATAGCCAATCACGGCCAAGGCGGCAAGATGAGCCCCCAAAACCGCAATCGGGGAACATGGAGGCGATTAAGGCGAAGCCGTGAGCTGGATGGCGTCGAGCACGCCGTTGATAAAGGCCACCGAATCGTCGATGGAGTACCGTTTGGCGATCTCCAGCGCCTCGTTGATCGCCACTTGGGTGGGGACATCGTCGCCATACCGCAGCTCGAAGACCGCGATGCGCAGGATGTTGCGGTCGACCGCAGACATCCGCTCCACCCGCCAATGGTGGGAGTGGCCGGCCAGCAGGGCGTCAATCTCGGCAAGATGGCGACCGATGCCTTCAACCAGGATCAGGCCGTAGGGTATGGCCTTCGGACCCGCCTCGAAACTCTGGCAAAAAAGCTTCCAGTCCCGTACCAGCTCCCCGGGGGCGTCCGTACACTCCTGAAAATCGTGGCTGAAAAGAAATTGCAGAGCTAATTCCCGAGATTTACGCCGTAAGCCCATAACGTCTGAGAACCGAAAGAAGAAACAAATCCTGGAGCAAAAAAAGAAGGCTGAATCACCGGAGATGATCAGCCCACCGCATCAAGCAAACTGACCATCTCCAAAGCGGCGACCGCCACATCTGAGCCCTTGTTGCCGGCCTTGGTTCCGGCCCGCTCAATGGCCTGCTCGATGGTCTCGGTGGTCAGTACGCCGAACAGCACCGGAATGCCGGCATCGAGCATCACCTGGGCGGTGCCCTTGGCAACCTCGCCCGCCACGTAATCGAAATGCGGAGTGGCGCCCCGGATCACCGCGCCGAGGCAGATCACCGCATCATATCTTCCGGACCGGGCCATCTTCTGGGCCACCAACGGGATCTCGAAGGCGCCGGGGACGCGGGCAACCGTGATATCGTTGCCATCCACCCCGGAGCGCGTCAGGCTGTCGATCGCCCCCTCCAGCAGTTTTTCCGAAATAAAAGAGTTGAAACGAGCCACCACAATGGCGATTTTCCGCCCTGCTCCCTGTAAATTTCCTTCCAGATAATGTGCCATGGTTATTCCTGTTGAATATGATCACGGATCCTTGGTGGCGCATCCCATCGGCATGTCGCCATACAGTTCCAGAATATGTCCCATCTTATCGCGCTTGGCGCGCAGGTAGGCCTTGTTTTCGTCCTCACCGGGGATCTCGATGGGCAACCGGTCCACCACTTCGAGCCCGTAACCTTCCAGGCCGATGATTTTTTTGGGATTGTTAGTCAGAAGCCGCATCTTCCGCACGCCTAAATCGCGGAGGATCTGGGCGCCGATGCCATAGTCGCGCAGGTCGGGCTTGAATCCGAGGCGGATATTGGCCTCGACCGTATCCAGCCCATCGTTGTCTTGCAGCTTGTAGGCCTTGAGCTTGTTGATCAGCCCGATCCCCCGCCCCTCCTGGCGCATGTAGAGCACCACGCCCCGGCCTTCCTGTTCGACCATGCGCATGGCGGCGTGCAGTTGGAAGCCGCAGTCGCAACGAGCTGACCCGAAAACATCGCCGGTCAAACACTCGGAATGGACGCGCACCATCACCGGTTCGTCGGGATTGATTTCACCCTTGACCAGGGCCACGTGTTCCTGCTTGTCGACATCGTTCTGATAGGCGATCAGCCGGAATTCGCCGGCATGGAAGGTTGGCAGACGCGCCTCGGCAGCCCGCCGGACCAACACGTCCTTGCGCAGCCGGTAGGCGACCAGATCGGCAATGGTGGCGATCTTGAGTCCATGCTGCTCGGCAAAGATTTCCAGGTCAGGCATCCGGGCCATGGTCCCGTCATCCTTCATGATCTCGCAGATGATTCCGGCGGTGCGCAGACCAGCGATCCGCGCCAGGTCAACCGACCCTTCGGTCTGGCCGGTCCGGACCAGGACTCCGCCGCCCCGGGCCCGCAGAGGAAAGATATGCCCAGGGCTGATGATATCGCGGGGTGTTGCCTTGGGATGGACGGCCGCCTCGATGGTCCGCGCCCGGTCCGCCGCCGATATCCCGGTACTGACGCCGGTGCGGGCCTCAATGCTGATGGTGAACCCGGTGCCATAGGGCGACTGATTGTTGGACACCATCATCGGCAGGCCCAACTGCTCGACAATGTCCGGGCTCAAGGCCAGACAGATCAGGCCGCGGCCATGGGTCGCCATGAAGTTGATGGCCTCGGGCGTCACTAGCTCGGCCGCCATGCACAGGTCGCCTTCATTTTCCCGGTCCTCGTCATCCACCAGGATGACCATTTTTCCGGCCCTGATATCCTCTACAACTTCCTCAATCGTACTGACTGCCATATCATTGCCTCATTCAAACCGGGACCTGATCCCTGCCCCGTCCAACCGACTCATATTCATTTACGCCCGAAGATGATCATCCCCGGACTATTTCAAGAAACCATGCTCGGCGAGAAACCCGGGATTGATGCGGGACTGCCCCCCTCTTCCCGGCGTTTGCTCGGCCAACAGCTTTTCCACATACTTGCCAATCATGTCGACCTCGATGTTGACCCAATCCCCTTCCCTAAGCTCGCCCAAGGAGGTCACCTTCAGGGTATGGGGGATGATGGACACCGAAAACCGGTCGCGTTCGCAACTGTTCACCGTCAGACTAACGCCGTTGATGGTGATCGACCCTTTTTCAATAACATATCTGGTCAATCCCGGCTCAAGGGAAAAAGTGAACAGGGTGAAATCACCGGCCGGGCGCCGTTGGCGAACCTGGCCCTGGGCGTCGACATGGCCGCTGACCAGGTGGCCGCCCAACCGGTCGCTGAGCCGGAGCGCCCGTTCCAGATTAACCTTGGAGCCGGCCTGCAACCGGCCCAGTCCAGTGCGGGTCAGGCTCTCGGGCGAGACATCGACATAAAACCTGTTCCCCTTAATGTTCCGGGCCGTGAGGCAGGCGCCGTTGACCGCTATCGATTCGCCCTCCTCCGGATCAACGAGGGTAAACCCTGCCTCGATACCAAAGATCATGCCACCGCCGGACGGCCGCTTCTCAAACAGTGTGCCCAGCCCCTGGATGATCCCGGTGAACATCTATGCCCCCTGCTCCAATTCGGCGGCCCGCCGGGCAAATTCCTCGGCCAGGCGCGCATGCTTGAACCGGGCGTGGATGCTGGCCACCGAGCGGTAGGCGTCGGCCGCTTTCTGTCCATCTCCCTGTTCGAGATAAGTTTCGCCGATCACGATCAGCACCTCGACCGCGCCCTTGGGGTTGCTGGTCAGACGGTAGTGCTCTAAAATGTCGTAGAGCAGTTCCAGGGCCTTGCCTTGATCGCCAAGTTTGCGGTAGGCAGAGGCCATTTTCTTGTTCAGCGCCAGGATGGAGAAGCTGTCGTCTTCTTGTTCGCAGATGGCATGGGCCCGCTGATAGTTGGCAATGGCCATGGCGTATTCGCCGCGGGCCAGGCAGGCGTCACCCAGCCGGTCGGAGGAGTTGGCCACACCGGCCTGGTCGCCCTGTTCCTCGAATCCCCGCAGGGCATTGTGGAAGGCGATGGCCGCCTGGGCATATTCCCTGTCGCCATGCAGCTTACGGCCTTCCCGGTAATCTTTTTTGGCCTGACTTTCTTCTTCCTGCGCGCCGCCACTTTCCTTGGCCATGGGGCCAATATTCTGCAACGGCTGAATAAACTCATTTGCCATCGGGCGCTTCCTCATGAATTAAACGGGTGGCCTGGGCGCACAGTTCAGCCACGGTAGTCTGAACCGGCCACCCCTGCTCATAAATGGTGATGGGGGTAGTGTCGTGCGAGAGCCCCATGATCTGAAAGCCCGCTTCCTTGGCCTTGATCCGGCCCAGCAGCCGCAAGGTCAATCCCCGGAAGACCGGATCGGCATGGTTGAGCACCGGGAACAGGGCATAAAAGGGAATTTTACGGATCAGGTCGGGGCGGGTGGCGGCAATCTCGCCCAGACCCCAGAGCACAGCCTCGCGGGTCCCCGGATCACCCATGAAATTGAACAGGTGACGGGTAAAGGCCCCGTAAATATCAGGCCGGGCAGCAATGATTGCGCCAATCGATTCGATCATTCCCCAGGAACTTGCCGCTGAATCGGAACAGGCCTCGAACAACCGGTGGAGCAGATCCGCCACCGGACCTGGCTCGCTGGTCGCCACCCGGCCGCACACCTGCCCCAGCACCCAGGCGATGCGATAGCGCATCCCGGTCTCAGGGTCATATAAAAGCCGCTGCAGATAGCGCAGCACCTTGCGATCATCCCCATAAAGCGCCACCAGTCCGCCGATATCGGAGCAAAGGGCCATCTCCCGGACCATTTGTTTGTCAGCCCGCTGCCGGGGCCGCTTGGGATCGCGCCTAGGCGAAACCGCCGTGGGCGTCGCCGCTGGCATCTCCCCTGCCTCGGTCTGTCTGGCCGGCTGGGGAACGGCCTGGGAAGGGAAACGCTTGACCAATTCGTCCATCTCCTTGTGCAAACGAACGAAAAAAAGGACGCCCCGCACGGCCCGACCATCGAGATTCCGTTTGGGTACCACCTGATGGGTCACCTCGTCATAATCCTCAATGATGCCGGTTAGGTAATCGTCCTCGGGGATCAGCTCCCAGGCGAGATCCCACTGATCGTTACAGGCATTGACCAGACACTCGACCATGGCCGCGCCGATATTGTGCCCGGTGGTATCGCTGACATAGACTGCCCTGCACTCGCAGGTTCCCATGGGGAATTCGCGCATTTTGCGCTGGACGGACTCGACCGGCCGGCCGACATCCATGCCGCAAAAGGGACACCAGGGTTTAAGGATCGCCTCTGCCTTGCTGCCCATAACCTTTACGCCAACTTGGCCTTCAGGGCATCGACAAAACGGGGGTCAACGCTGTAGCCCAGCCCTCTGGCCTTTTCCATGTTGCGCTCGGACTCCCGAAAATCGCCCTTGAAATAAAGCGCGACCGCCAGGTTGTTACGGGCCATTGAGGAGTCGGGCTCCAAGGTAACGGCCTGGCGGGCCGCATCCACGGCCTTGTCGTCTTCCTCGGCCATGGTATAAGCTGAAGTCATGTTGATCCAGGCGGTGATCAGCTTGGGATCGATCTGCACCGCCTTGTTGTAACATTCAATGGCCTGATCGACCTCGCCCCGGTGCTGACGAATGAGGCCGATATTGACGTGGGCCTCGGCCATGTCCGGACTGATGGCCAGGGCCTGGCGGTTCAGTTCAAGGGCTCGGTCGGTATCGCCGCGATCAAAGAAGATGGCGCCCAGGTTGATCATCGACTCCATGGACTGGTTGTCCAGCTCAATGGCCTTTTCCAGTTGGGCGATAGCCTCGTCGATCCGTCCTGCCTGCCGGTAAACCAGGCCGAGATGGTGCCGGGCCATAACATTGCTTGGCTTCTCGGCCACCACCTTTTCCAATTCATCGATCACTGTCCCGAGATCGGCAATTTTTGGTATTTCCGTCATATGAACAACCTTTTCATTAAATAAAAAAACAAACCCTATACCGGCAGATTCAGGCAATCCGGCAAAAATTTGCTACAAGTATAGGCACGAACGGTTCGCACGCAAGGGCGGTCTCATGCCTCGGGATTCTGGTGATAGGCGATCAGCCTTCTCTGTTGTTCCTTGGCCAACACCTTGCGCGCCAACTTGATGTCCCGGCGAATCTGCCGGGTCAGGGCCTCGATCCCGCTGAAGGCGATCTCGTTGCGCAGATGCCGCAAAAGGTTGATCTTCAAAGGCCGCCCGTAAATATCGGCATTGAAATCAAAAATATGGGTTTCCGCCACCAGGCTTGTGTCGCCGAAGGTCGGATTGTAGCCGATATTGGAGACGCCGCCATACTGTCTGCCGTCATAGGTCACCTGGGTGACGTACACCCCGCGTTTGGGGCAGAGGTCCTCCTCCGACAGGTACAGATTGGCGGTGGGAAACCCGAGTTGCCTGCCCCCGCGCTGACGCCCCCACTGCACGTCGCCGCGGATCTGATACCACCGGCCGAGCAACCGGCGGACATCCCGCATCTTGCCGGCGGCCACCAGTTCCCTGATCCGGCTGCTGGAAACCAGCATGTCCTGCTCGTAATGGGCGGGCATCACCATCACCGCAAACCCTTTTTCCTCGCCCTGCCGCTGCAAAAAAGCCGTGTCGCCCCGGCGGCCCTTGCCCATGGCGTAATCGTAACCGACCACCAGGTCGCGCATGCCCAACCGACCGAGCAGCACCTGATCCACGAATTCGTCCGCGGTGGTCATCGCCATCTCACGGGTGAAGGGGATGATGACCAGCACGTCGATCCCGGCTCGGCCGATCAACTCGATTTTCTGGGGCGTGGTCGAAATCAGCCGGATACCTTGGGGGCTCAGCACCTTGAGCGGATGCGGATCAAAGGTAACGGCAACGCTGGTACCCTTGT
>WRKE01000206.1 GCA_009778235.1 Pseudomonadota bacterium | reverse complement strand
CTGGTCCGCAACTACCGCAGCGGTCCAGTCATCATCCGGGCGGCCGAGCAACTGATCGCCTCCAATCTCCATCCGCTGCCGATGGCAACGATGGTCCCCTGCTCCTCCCGCCCGGGGACCATCCAGCGCCAGGAATGCGCCACGCCCGAGCACGAGGCCCGCTTCATTGCCGGGCAGATCGAAATCCGCCTGGGCGGCACCTCGCACCGCACCCTTTCGCAGTTTGATCACACCGGCGTTGGCGCGGTTGGCCTGCGCGATATTGGCATCCTCTACCGCACCGGCCGTCAGGCCGAGGTGATCGGCAAGGTGCTGACCGAACGGGGCCTTCCCTTTCAACTGGTTGATCTTGAGGCCTATTACACCAAGGGGGACTGCCGCCCGCTCTATTGGTGGATGCTGCTGATCGCGGGTCTGGCCGAAGTGGAACACCTGCTGGGATTGATACGGCAAGAGCGGGGACTGGGTGAGGCGGGCCTCAAGCTGGTGCGGATGGCGTTGCGGCGGTTGGTGCGGGAGCAGGGTGGCGGGCTGGCCGAAATACCTTGCCTGGGCAGCCCCCTTGACGCGGCGCTTGCATCCTTGCGCCGGACACTGGCGCAGATGCGCAGCCTGGCAGAAACCGAGCCGGTAACCGCGGTGCTCGATGCCTTGATCGCCCGCTACGAGCTTGACCCGGAACAGCCGGACATCGAGCGGTTGCGCCAACAGGCCCTGACCTTTGGCCGATCGCTCACCGAGTTTGCCGGCTATCTGCGCCGCTTCAGCGATTCCGTGCTCTATGATCCGCGCGCCGAGGCAGTGACCGTCTCAACGCTTCATGCCGCCAAGGGGCTGGAATTCCCTGTGGTCTTCATCGCCGGTTGTGAGGAGGGATTGCTGCCGCTGGCGTCGCAGACCTCGATGGAGCCGGAGGTGCAACCAAGTCATCTGGAAGAGGAGCGCCGCCTTTTTTACGTGGGCATCACCAGGGCCATCGACAGCCTGACCCTCAGCTGGTGCCGATCGCGCGCGCCCTATGGCGGGCCAGCCGAAGCCCGGCAGCCATCCCGGTTTGTGGACGAGTTGCCAGCCGACGCCTTTTCCCCGGTCCTTACACCGAAAGTCCAGCGCAAAAAGCCCGCGATGCGCCAACTCTCTCTTTTTTCTGAGCCATGAAAGACACTAACTCCCTGCCAAACCGGATTACCGAGCTTGAGGCCGAAGTTCAGCGGCTGGAGGAGAAAAATCGTGGGCTGCGGCAGAAGGCCCGGCAGGCCGATTCCGCCAACAAGGCCAAGTCCGATTTTCTGGCCATGATCAGCCATGAGATCCGTACCCCGATGAACGGGGTTATCGGGCTCAGTGAGTTGCTGCTCGACACCGAGCTGCAGCCCCGGCAGAAGCATTTCGCTCAGTTGATCCAGACCTCGGCCGCAAGTCTACTGACCCTGATCAATAATCTGCTCGATTTCAGCAAGATCGAGGCGGAAAAGATGGCCTTGGACATTGAGCCCTTTGACCTGCGTGGCCTGATCGAGCAACTGCTGTCGCTGTACAAGGTGACCGGCAAGAGCAAGGAGCTGACGATCACCGCCCAGATCGATCCCGCCCTGGCAACCCAGTATCAGGGCGACAGCTATCGCTTGCGCCAGGTGCTGGTCAACCTGCTCGGCAATGCGGTCAAATTCACCGAGCAGGGAACGATTACCCTGCGGGTGAGCCGGGAGGAGGTCAAGGACAGGAAAGAGCGGCTCAGATTCGAGATCGAGGATTCGGGAATCGGCATCCCCAGTGAATCGATCGACAAACTGTTTCAGCCGTTCAGCCAGGTGGATGGTTCCTCGACCCGTTCCTACGGAGGCAGTGGCCTGGGCTTGTCGATCTGTGCCCAACTGGTCAAGCTGATGGACGGCAGTATAGGGGTACGGTCCGAATATGGGCAAGGCACTACCTTCTGGTTCGTGATCACCTTGCAGGTGGTGCGCCAGAGGCCAGAGGAGTACGGGGTGGCGGTGCCGGCCGCCGGAGAGATACACCCGGAGGCGGCGGACAATTCGATCCCGGCGGAGAGGCCAGCCGCCTTGCCGCCTTCTTCCGAGATGCCGCCCAAGCCGCGAATCATGATAGTCGATGACGACGAAACCAACCGCCTCGTGATGGTAGAAACCTTCCGCCGTACCGATGCCGAGATTGTGGCGGCCTGCAACGGCCAGGAGGCGGTCGATCTTTGTCGGAGCGGCCGGTTCGACCTCATCTTCATGGATTGCCAGATGCCGGTACTCGACGGCTTTGCAGCCACCCGGGCCATCTTCGACGAGGCGGAGCAGAACCGATATCCCGCTCCTCCCGTGGTTGCCTTGACCGCCGATGCCACCACGGCTACCCAGCAAAAATGCCTGGAAGTGGGCATGGTGGAGTACCTGGTCAAACCGCTGGATTTCAGAAAGTTACAGGTGGTGCTCAGCCGCTGGCTGCCTGAGTGGCGCAACTCCATCGTACCGGGAACAGCGGGAACGGAGGGAATCTTCGAGCCAGCGGTCCAGGGGCTGGCAGCGGTCAATGAAGTAATTTTACAGCGGCTGCGGGAAAATGTCGGCGATATCACCCCGGTGGTGGGGGTTTTCCTCCGCTCGCTCGATCGGCATCTGGCCGAATTGGATCAGGCGGTACGGGCCAGGGATCCCGAGGCGGTCAACAAGGTGGTGCATACCATGAAAGGCAGCGGCAGCCAGTTCGGGGCCGAGGAGTTGGCGCAGTTGTGCCTGTTGGCCGAACAGCTTGGCAAGAGCGGCAATATGCAGCGGATCGACTGGGTCCATGGGCAGATCATCCGCGCTGTTGGCCGGGTTAAACGTTTTTTTACGGAACTGCTTGATTAATTAACCGTAATTTATACAATAGTCATACACGGGTCTGAAATGCTCTTCCCTTTTTTCCGCTTTGGCTTATGACGGTTTCCCTGCTCGCCGGCTCCATTCCGATTATTTTGGTCGTCGATGACGATGAAGTTATCCGCATGCTCATGCGCCAGTTTCTCGAAGGTGAGGGCTATGCCGTGGATGAAGCCGAGAACGGCCATGCGGCCTTGGAAAAAATGGCGGAGAATCCGTATGATCTGGTGATTCTTGATATCGCCATGCCGGGCATCGACGGTCCGGACGTGTGCGCCCACCTCCGCTCCGCCATGGCCGATCCGCCGCCGGTGCTGATGGTGACCTCCCTTGATGACGAAAAGAGCATCGAGCGCTCCTATGGTTCCGGCGCGGTCGACTACGTCCGCAAACCGATACGCTGGCCGGTGCTCAAGAACCGTATCCGCTACATCCTGGGGGCGCATCGGGCCAAGCAGGAATTGGAGCTGCTGTCGCGCAATTACGAAATGATTTTGGATGCCGCCGCCAACGGCATCTGCGGGGTCGATGATCGGGGATTGATCAGCTATATCAATCCCGCTGCCCTGAAGATGCTGGGCTATGAGATCGCGGATGTCAAGGAGCGCGACTATCGGACGGTACTCAAGATTTCCCAGCCCGGCAGCGAGGAGTTTTCCGAGGATTGCTGCCCATACTTCTTCCGGACCGATATCAAGATCACCACCTGCTTCGATGAAGCCAGGATGCTGCGCCGGGACGGCACCAGTTTTCCGGTGGATTTCCGTTCGACCCCGATCTGCCAGGGACAACGGCTGGTCGGCGGGGTGCTGGTGTTCCAGGATGTTACCGAACGGCAGGAGGCGGCGGAATTGATCCGCTACATGGCCAACCACGACCCGCTCACCAATCTTCCCAACCGCAACTATTTCCGTCGCCGGCTGCCCCAGGCCATCTCCCTGGCCCGCCGCTACAACCGCATCCTTTGCCTGCTGTTCATTGATCTCGACCGGTTCAAGCCGATTAACGACCAGTACGGCCATGGAGTCGGCGATATCGTCCTGATGCAGGTGGCCGAACGGCTGCGCAATGTCTTGCGGACCTCGGATTCGGTATGCCGGCTGGGTGGCGACGAGTTCGTCATCCTCCTGGAAAGCACCGAGGCCCTCGACGGCGCCACCCTGGTGGCGCAGAAGGTGATCGAATCGCTCAATGAACCGATCGACACGGGCGCCCACATCTGTTTCATCGGCGCCAGTATCGGGCTTTCAGTTTTTCCTCTCGACTGCCAGGATGCCGAGACCATGCTCCGCCACGCCGACATCGCCATGTACGAGGCCAAGAAAAAAGGCCGTAACTGCTGGCAGATCTACGAAGAATAGAATTACATCCCCTGGGCGATGGTGCGGATGATATCCGACTTGCCGATCACCCCCACCAGCTGCCCTTCGTTCATTACCGGCAAGGTGTGAATATTCTTCTCGGCCATCAGGGTGGCCAGTTCGTCCAGTTCCGTTTCCGGAGTCACCGACACCAGCTTAAGGGAACAGATGTCGCTGACCTTGGATCCCACCATTTTTTTCAATTCCTGCTCCATCTTACCCGGCCTTTCCAGGAAGACGAAGGCGTCGAGCAGGGCAAAGGCGGTTGGCAGGTGCACCTTCTTGTTTTGAAAGATCAAGTCGCTTTCGGTGACCACCCCGATGACCTGGTCGTTGTCGTCGACCACCGGCACCCCGCTGATGTTGCTGGTGAGCAGCAGGGCGGCCAATTCCCGCACCGTGGCGCTTTGCTTGATCGTGATCACCTCGTGGGTCATGATGTCTTTGGCTGTGAGCATGATTTTTCCTCGTAGAGTCAAGAGCAGAGTGAACCGATGACCCGCGGCAATTGCCACGCCACTTCTGTGGCGGTGTAGCCGTAGGGCTGGTCTATGGCGATCCGGTCTGCGGCCAGGCCGTGCAGATGGACCCCGAGGCATGATGCCTGCCAGGGATCGAGCCCCTGGACCAGCAGGCCGCCGATGATGCCGGCCAGGACATCGCCCATGCCGCCGGTGGCCATACCAGGGTTGCCGGAGGCGTTAATGGCCCAGGCGCCGCCGGTGGCGGCGACCACGGTTCCGGCACCTTTAAGCACGGTGATCATCACCGGCCGCTGGTCCGCACCGTTGATATTGAGCCATTGGGCCGCCTTGAGCCGGTCCGCCTGCACCGCTTCGACCGGGACCCCGAGCAGGCGGGCCATCTCGCCGGGATGAGGGGTGAAGATTCTGGGGCCGGGAGGATTGCGAAGCAGATCCGGATAGGCGGCCAGGATGGTGAGGGCGTCGGCGTCAACCACCAGCGGGCCGGCATATGCGCCGTAGAGACCCAGCACCAGCTCCCGCGTCTCCGGCTCAGTCCCGATGCCGGGCCCGAGCACGATGCCGTTTTTGCCGACGCAGAGGGTTTCGATTTGCTGATAGTCGTCAATGGAGAGAAAGCCGGCCCTTGCGGACAGCGGCACTGACATGGCTTCGGCGAGCGCGGTTTCGAAGATGGGGTTGAGATCGCCGGGCACCGCGAAGGTCACCAGGCCGGCGCCGCTGCGCAGCGCCCCTTGGCCGCAGAGCAAAGCGGCGCCTGTCTTGCCGGTGGAACCGGCGAGAATGAGGAGGTGGCCATTGCTGCCCTTGTGCGCCGTGGCGGGACGCACCCGCAGGTGGCGGGCAAGCGTGGGTTGGGTCAGCACCATCCCCTGCAACTGCATCCGGGCGACCAAGGCGGCCGGGATACCGATGTCGATGCAGGCCAGTTGACCGCCGCGGTCGCCGCCATGGTGATAGTGTCCTGGCTTGGCCAGACCGTAGGTCACGGTCAGGTCGGCCTGGACCGCCGCACCCAGTATCTCCCCGGTGTCGCTGTGCAGGCCCGAGGGGATGTCGACGCTGATTACCGGCAGCCGGTGGCTATGGCGCAGGCTGTTGATCCAGGTGATCGTTTCCAGAAATCCACCGCTTACCTTACGTTCAAGCCCAGTGCCGAACAGGGCGTCCACCAGAGAATGGATCGGATGCAGCCGGGCCAGCGCCAGCACCGTGTCGGCCAGGGCCAAGAATTTTTCCGGGCTGTCGAGTACCTGATAGGGGAGCCGCAACCGCTGATAGATCTCGAAGTTGAGACCCGCGTCGCCGGTGAGCCGTTCGGGGTCGGCCGGAAAGAAGACCAAGGGAAAACCGCCCAGCCCGTGCACCGTACGGGCGATCACCAGGCCGTCACCGCCGTTGTTGCCGGGGCCGGCGAAAACGCAGACCGTTTTGCCCGCCACCGGCCCGAACACCTGTTCCATCCGGTCGACTGTACCCCGACCGGCATTTTCCATCAGCACCATACCGGGAATGCCAATCTCTTCAATGGCCTGCCGGTCAAGCTCGCGCATTTGCGCGGCCATTGCAAGCTGCATAGATAACACCTCCTGGTGCAACGATTGTATGGATACCGCGCAACCCGGCGTCAGGCTGGCTTGGTTATCAGCCATACCCCAAAGCAAATGACTACAATACCCATCAATCGAGTCATGCTCATATTTTCTTGAAAAAACAGCCAGCCCGCACAGGCTGTGACAATATAGCCAACCGAAAGAAGCGGATAGGCGTAGCTCACTTCAACTCTGGAGAGAACGAGCAGCCAGACAACCACGCTGATGACATAACAGGATAATCCAACCCAGATATAGGCGTTGGTTGCGACTGCAAAAGAGACATGGCCGATATTGTGCGCCACAAAGTCAAAATAACCGATCTGACGCATTCCCTGCTTTAATGCCAACTGGGCAGCGGCATTCAGCAACACGCCAATGAGAATGAGATG
>WRKE01000205.1 GCA_009778235.1 Pseudomonadota bacterium | reverse complement strand
GGTCTGCGGATCAACTCCGCCCGCGACGACGCCGCCGGTCTGGCCATTTCCGACCGGATGACCTCGCAAATCCGTGGTTTGAACCAAGCCGCCCGGAACGCCAATGACGGCATCTCCCTGGCGCAGACCGCTGAAGGCGCAATGCAGGAAGTAACCAATATCCTGCAGCGCATGCGTGAGCTGTCCATCCAGTCGGCCAACGACTCCAACTCCGCCACCGACCGGACCTCCCTCCAGAAAGAGGTTTCTCAGTTGCAGCAGGAGCTGGATCGGATCGCAACCACTACCTCGTTCAACGGCAAGAAGATCCTGGACGGCACCTTCTCGTCCCAGTCCTTCCAGGTCGGCGCCAACGCCAACGAGACCATCACCTTCTCGGTGAACGGCGCTTCCTCAACCCAGATGGGCGCCTATCAGGTCTATGCGGGCTCCATGACCGGAGTCAACGCTGCTACCAGCAACAGTGTTGCTGGCCAAAGCTTTGACGTCGCAGGTTCTCTGGGCACGCAGAATGTCACGATTCTGGCCGGTGACAGCGCCAAGTCGATTGCCGACAAGGTCAACAGTGTCACCAACAAGACCGGCGTCACTGCCTCGGCAATTACCTATGCTCAAATCAACGCTACCGCTACCGGGGCACAAACCTTCAAAATCTACGGTAAAAACACCACCGGTGAAGACATCTCCGTCAACCTCACCAATGCAAGTGACCTCAGTGAACTGGCGGATGCCATCAACACCAAGGCGGCCAAGACCGGCATCTATGCCGAGCTGTCCGCGGACAAGGCTGTCATCACCCTGAAGAACTCTGAAGGGTATGACATCAGATTCGAAGCTACCACTGCTACCGGCCTCGAAGTGGCTGGTGTAACAGCAGGAGCCAATGGTCTGACCCCAGGCGCTACGACAGCTATGGGTGTAGGGGACTTTACTGTCGGCGGCAACGTGACCTTCAGCTCGGAGAAATCCTTCAGTGTTAGCGCCGATGCGACCCTTTCGGCAACGACCTCCAGCTCGCTGAATACTGTGGGCGGCATCGACATCGGCAGCAGGGCTGGCGCCAACGACGCCCTGGTGGTCCTCGACTTTGCCATCTCGTTGATTGACAGCACCCGGGCGGATCTCGGCGCCATCCAGAACCGCTTCGAGTCCACCATCGCCAACCTGCAGAATATCTCTGAGAACGTATCCGCGGCCCGGATGCGGATCCTGGATGCGGACATTGCCCAGGAGACCTCTGAGATGACCAAGCAGAACATCCTGCAGCAAGCTGGCGTGGCGATCCTCGCCCAGGCCAACCAGATCCCGCAATTGGCCCTGAGTCTGCTGAAGTAACATCTTCTTACCTTTTTTCCTGAGGAGACCGGTTTTCGGTCTCCTCAGGCCTTGTTATTTTACTCCAGGCCATTACATTTTCTCTTTACATGGAGGTAACCAGAAATGAATATCGACACCATGGCCATAACCAACCTGAGCCCGCCCAGAGGCAATGAACCCGCGCAGCAAGTCGCGCGCAAACGGCAGGAAAGCCAGCAACAGGCGCTCTCCACCCCCCAGCAGCAAAAAGTGCAGCCGGAAGAACTGCTCGGCCAGATCAAAGCGATCACCGAAGATGGTTTGTACAGCGTCCGTTTTGAACGAGACAGCGCCACCGAAGAATTAATTGTAAAGATTGTCAACAGCAGTACCGATGAAGTCATACGGCAGATTCCCGCGGAAGAAGTCCTCAAGCTCAGCAAATACCTCAAGGAATTACGAGGGAACCTGATCAACACAGTCAGCTAACAAAAACACGGAGGTTTGCGTTATGGCTATTCAATTCAGTGGTCTGGCAAGTGGACTGGACACCTCCGCCATCATCACCCAGTTGATGAATATCGAGCAAGCGCCGATCAACCGGCTGCAGGCCGACAAAACCTGGCAGAACAGCCGGTTGGCCGCATTCACCGACCTGGATGCCAAACTCAAAGCCTTCGCCGACTCGATCAAGACCCTTGCCGATGCCGATACGCTTCAGCAACGAGCGATCAAACAAAATACCACCGACTATCTCTCCGCCTCTGTCTCCACCGGGGCGCTCGTTGGCGGCAGGTACCAGGTCGAGGTGCTCTCCCTGGCCCAGGTGCAGAAATCGGTGACCCAAGACGGGGTGGCCAGCAAAACAAGCGCAACCTTCGGCACCGGCACCTTGCATCTGACCGTCGGTGGCGCCAACCACGACATTGCGATCACCTCGGCGAACAATTCCCTGGAAGGGATCATGCAGGCCATCAACGATGCCAATCTCGGCGTATCCGCGGCAATCATCAACGATGGCAGCGCCAATCCCTACCGCCTTGCCTTGACCGGTGGAAGCGTTGGCACGACCTTCTCCCTTGACAGCAGCGACCTGATCGGAGGAACGGACAGTCTCGGCGGCATGAATCTGGACGACGGCTTCGGCGGGACCATCAATCCACCCACCCAAGCGGCAACCCGCGCCCACGTCCGCATCGACACCGTCGACATCTACAGCGACTCGAACAAGCTGACCGAAGCCATTCCAGGCGTCACTCTGGATCTGATGCAGGCCAAGGAAGGCTCCTTCACCACCCTGAACATCAGCCTCGATCAAAACAGCATCACCTCGGCCATTCAAGCCTTTGCCAAGGGATACAACGATGTGATCAGCTTCATCACGGGCCAATCGGTGATCGACGAGCAAGGCGGCGGTGTGCTGGGCGGAGACTCCGGCATCAACTCCATCAAACGTCATCTGCAGAGCATGCTCACCACGCTTACAGCCAATGACGGCGTGTTTTCCACCCTGTCGCAGTTGGGCTTCAAAACGCAGAAAGACGGCACCCTCCTGGTGGACGACAAGGTTCTGGCCGATGCGGTCAACAACAATCTGGACAGCGTGGTCAGCCTGCTCTCCGGGAAAGGGGAGAACAAGGGAGTAATAGCGCAGTTTCAAGATTATCTGGGTGCCATGACCAGCACAACCACGGGAATGCTCCAGGGCAGAAAAACGAGCATTACTGACAGCATCAAACGAATCGACAGCCAGATAGCCACCATGGAAACGCGGCTCGAGCAGCGGCAGAAGATGCTTGAATCCCAATTCTCGGCGATGGAGACCCTGCTCAGCAGCCTCAATTCGCAATCTTCCTATCTGACTCAACAGATGACCGCGCTCAGCAATATGATGAACAGGAGCAAGTGATGAGCGAATACACCAACCAATACCTGGCCACCGAGATCAGCTCCGCCCCGCCGGAACAGTTGCTGCTCATGCTGCATGATGGCGCCATCCGCTTCCTCACCTGCGGCGTGCAGGCCATTGAAAACGACGAGATCGACAAGCGGGCCCTTTATATCAACAAGGCCTCGGCCATTGTCGCCGAATTCGCCGCCACCTTGGACCACAGCCAGGATGCCCAATTGGCGGACAACCTCGATGCCCTCTATGCCTATATGTTGCGCCAAATGCTGCAGGCCAACCTGAAAAACGACCCGGCCCCGCTGCTCGAAGTCAGGCACTTGCTGTCGGATCTCCGGGCCACCTGGGCGCAAGCCGTTGAGATCAACAAACAAGAGATGCGGGTTAGCGCCGCCAGCACCGCCCACGGCATGCCCGAGGCCTCCTACCGGCCTTTGACGGTGGCGATGTGAGATGGAGCCACTCGCCTTAATTGAACAGGCCGCGGCCCGGTACCGGCAACTCGATTCGTTGGGCCAGGCAATCGAGCAAAACATCCAGAACAACGAATTGACCGCCGCGGCCGAAATCAGCGCGCGACTTGATGCGCTTCAAGAAGAAGCCAAAGCGCCCGACAGCGAACTGTTTCACCTGTTGCGGCACCACCGCTTCCTGCGGGAATTGGACATAACCAAAGAGTGGCTGCAACTCATGCAGGGGATCCAGGAGCGAAACCAGCGCCTGATGCCGCACATCAAAAGCATCATGGCAATGCAGCGCAGTGAACAGCAGACGCTGCAGAAAGGTAATTCCATGCTGCAAGGGTACAAACCGACAATCGCGTCAACGGGAAAACGTTTCTCCTCATCCGGCTGACGCCTTTATTTTTTGCAAGAAATCCCCGGCTCCCCTTTTCTCCTCCGTGGTACCGCCTCCATTCTTTTCCCGCTGTTTTTTAAAAAATTCTTCCTTTTTGCACCAAGCTATGGCATTTTAGAAGTAGTCCTGTCGCCAAGACCCCTTATCGAGTATTGCGCTTTGTCATTATTGATAAACTTTTTCAATTCCGTCAAAGATGGTATGGCGGTACGCACAGCAGTTCCGTTCCTTGGGCGGAAAGAGAAGCTGCGGTTGCACTGCTCCTACGGGAAGGCGCATCCTCCGGCCTTCACCCTCACCTTTCCTGACGGCTCCCTGGTGCCCGATCAGGTGGACACCACCAGATCCTGCCTGGTGATGTTCGAGTTCACCAACCAAACCATCGTACTCACCGCCTCTATTCAGGCAGTCAAGGATACATCTGTTCTCGAACTCGTTGCCCGGGAGACAGTGACCCACACCCACGCCCGGAACTATTTCCGCGTTGACGCTGCCACCAAGATTGCGGCTTCGGCCATTTTAGAGGAGGAAACGAAGCAAGAACTTCCAGGTTGGCGGCTTGATGGCGACACCATCGATTTGAGCGGCAGCGGCGTACTCTGCAGTTTCAGCGAACCACTGGAACAAGGGGTCAAGGCGAAAATCGAACTCACCCTTCCCACCAGGGACATGGAGGTCATCGAGTCCTTGGGGCATGTGGTCCGCTGCCGGAAGATTGATAATCATTTTTATCACATTGCCCTGCATTTTGATGAGATCGACTCAGAGAGCCAAGATAAGATCATGGCTTGTTGTTTTGAGTTACAGCGCCGGTATCTGCGCATGCGAGTCCGGCTGGAAAGCATCAACGCCGCATGAGCAACACCCCAGCACGGCACTTTCTCCAACGGAGACCATAGGGCATAACGTGTCGAGAATTTATGATATTTTAGAACAATTGACTGACAATGCCCCTACCATTGTCGATCTACCCGGGGTCCATGACGAAATTATTCGCAGCAATGCCTTGCTCGTCAAAAAAGAGTCCCCTTGCCTGGAACTCGTTTTTCCTCCCCGCGCCTGGGATCCGGCCGATCTGAAAATCGGCGCCGATTGTAATCTGACAATCAAACACAACGATCTAACCATCAACCTGATTGCCCGGCTCGACCGCGTTGTCAGGGACCGCCGCCTGAGTTTCACAGCCCGGGAACCTGTTGCTCCGGAAGCTCTGCGCGATTACTTCCGGGTGGCGATCACCACTCCCATAGTAGTCTCCTCCATTGCCGGGTCCCAAGAAACCACGGCCAACACCTGGAAGATGACCGGCACCACGATTGACTTAAGCGGCAGCGGCGTTCTGGCCATTTTTCCCGAAAAGCCAGTCGAAAACCAACATGTTCAGTTGGTTATCACTGTACCGGAGGAAGACAATCCCATCGTCTGCCTGGCCAGTGTGATCCGGTCGTACCGAATCCGCAAGGATCGGTTTCAAGTTGCCTTTCATTTTACCAATATCATGCCCAAGGTCAGAAACACGATCATGGCCTGCTGCATGCAGGAGCAACGCCGCCGACTCAGGGAGAATGTACATACCGTCTGATGCCTGACGCGGATGGACCGCCATTGAGGTCTGTTCCGCCCCCTGTTCGCATCCACTGTTTTCTCTCACAACATCAGGGCCCAACAACGCCTTCTTTGTCCTTGGAATGCCCGGTTGACCGCAAGGGGCGAAAGAAGCAGGAGGGGAATCCTCATGGAACCAATTACCCTGACTACCGAGGTTAAAGCTCCTTTTTCCTCGCGGCTTACGGGAGAGCAGCAGCACCGCCTCCCCTTCACCCAAGGCCAATTCCTGCTGGGCACAGTCATGGCCAAGGGCGATGCTCGCCTGTTCACTCTCGATTTAAACGGCCAGCAAGTGACGGCCGAATCGTCCACTCCTCTGCAAATCGGGCAAAAACTCAACCTGCAAGTCGTGGCTATGGCCCCGCGCATGGAATTGCAGGTGCTCACCCCCGGACCAGCTGAGCGCCAGCTAGGCAATGTCTTGCCCCTCTTGGGAAAAGAGCCTCTTTTATTGCCGCAATTGGCCGCGGTTGCCGACGATCCTCTCCTGGTAGCCCAGCTCAGGCCCGCAACCCAGGAAACATTGCTTTTTTTTGCCGGGCAGCAGGCCGCAAGCTCCGCTTCTTCTTCTCCTCTTCCGGTCCCGGCCCTGATCAATCAACTGGCGGAGCTGCTCGTCTCAAGACCCCTGTCCGCACCTGAACCGAACATCCAGGCCACCTTGCAGGAGATTGTCACCCTGCTCCAACAGGCCGGCCACTCAGGCACCCTCGATCCGAAAACCGCAGCCGCGGCGGGCCGGCTTGCCAATCTTTTTTCCATGGAGCTGACCAACCGGCCACCGCAATCACCTGAACAATCCGCTTTGGCTGGGCTAGGCGCGGCCGGACCCAAAGAAACCGGGGCAGCCCTGGAGATTCTCGCCACTCTGGCCGAGTTCAAGCCCACGGATTCAACCCTGCTTGGCCAATTGCTTGTCCTCCATCGCACCTATGCCTCCCTGCCGGCTGACAATCCCCTGCAGCAGTTGCTCTCTTTTATGGTGCAGACCACCAGCGATCATGCCCTGCCCGTTCTTGCCCAAGGTGC
>WRKE01000204.1 GCA_009778235.1 Pseudomonadota bacterium | reverse complement strand
GGGGCAGCCCTGGTTGTCTCCGAGATGGTCAGTTGCCATGGGTTGGTCTTTGAGCAGAAGAAAACCTGCGAACTGCTGCTCACCGTGCCCGAGGAGCGTCCCTTTGCGGTCCAGTTGTTCGGCGGCGATCCGGAAACCATGGCCCGGGCAGCGGCCATGGTTTCCGAATTGCCGGTGGACCTGATCGACATCAACATGGGATGTCCGGTGCGCAAAGTGGTCAAGAAGGGATACGGTGCGGCCCTGATGAAAGAGCCCCGCCTGGCGGCGGCCATCATCCGGGCGGTATGCGCCGTCTCCACCCTGCCGGTGACGGTCAAATGCCGCAGCGGCTGGAGCGACGGAGAGATCATTGCCCCGGAATTCGCTGCCATGGCCGAGGATGCGGGTGCGGCGGCAATGGTCATCCACGGCCGCACCTGGGCCCAGGGGTTCGGCGGCAAAGCGGACTGGGAGGTGATCCGGGCCGCAAAAGAAAAAATCTCAATTCCGGTGATCGGCAACGGCGATGTCCTCACCCGGGCCGACGGCCTGGCCATGATGGCGGCCACCGGGTGTGACGGGGTGATGGTCGGCCGGGGGGCACTCGCCAATCCGTGGCTGTTCGGCCTTAGCGACCGCCCGGACACCTTGGCCGGCCGGATGGAGCTTATCAAGCGATACCTGCACTTGGCCCAGCAATTTCTGCCGCTGCCCAAAGTGCTGTTCAAGGTGAAGAATCAAACAACCAAGCTGCTCACCGGGGTAAACGGTGCCGCCCGCATGCGGCAGGAACTCTATGGTTGCGACTCCATCGAGGCGATCATGGCGCTGCTGTTGGCGCAGCAGGCCAGGGAAGAAGGATAGGAGCCATTACGTCACCCTTGGTCAACCCTGCCATGTGCTGTTGAGCATTGAGGACTATCAGCGACTCACAAAGCAGCGGCGGAATATTGCCGACGCGCTGGCGATGCCCAACCCAAGGGGTTATCCTGCGCTTGTGGCTGGAACAGCACGTATTGCCGGAGTTCTCCGGTCGCACCTTGCCTGTGGATGCCATGGCGCGACGTTGCACCCGGCTGCATATGCCCGGCAAACGCGGTGCACTCATCGCGGCAACAGCCCTTGTTCATGGCATGACCCTGGTCACTCACAAGGTGGCTGATTGCAAGCCCACCGGAGCGAGCATCATTAACCTGTGGGAGCCTTTGTCGTGACCCTGAACACTCTGGAAAACTCTTACCCGGTGAACTACCTATCACGATAGAAGTAACCCCAAATCGACCGACTGCTCGTTCTCCCCCAATGTGGGCTTCCACCCCCTATTTGTCCGCCTGCTCCTGCCTATCCGGGGTAATTTGCTTTGGTTCCGCGATGTTTTCCACCTGGCGATACAACTCCAGCGATAGGGCCTGAGCCCGGTTCAGTTCCTCCCAGGACATGTTGATCATCAGGTTGTTGCGGTTGACTGCCGCACCGGCGTTGCCGCGGCTGGCAGCCAGGGAATACCAGGCATAGCCCTTGGCCCGGTCGGTCTCGGTGCCGGTCCCGGTGGCGTACATCAATCCGGTATTGGCCTGAGCCATGGCATCACCCTGGAAAGCGGCCTTCTCGTAGAGTTGAAGAGCCATCTGGTAATCGCGATCTCCTCCGAGCCCGTTGTAATACAGGTAGGCAAGATCGTTCTGGGCAGCGAGATTGCCCTGTTCCGCCCCCTTGGCCAGCCACTTTTTGGCCTCAAGAAAATTTTGCGGCACCGCGGTGCCCCGCAGATACATGGAGCCGATGATGGCCAGCGACTCGGGCGACACCTTGCCTTGCTCGGCCGCCGCGAGCAACCATTTGAAACCATTGCGCTTGTCCGGATCACTCCCCTGCCCCTGGTAGAGCATGCCGCCGGTCACGAACTGGGCCTCGGCATCACCCCGCTCCGCCGCCTGCCGGTACAGTTGCAGGGCCAGGGGATAGTTGACCGACTGCTGCACCCCGTAATAGGCGCGGTAAGCCTCGGCCTTGAGCCGGCGGGCGGTCTCGTCCCCGGTGTTGACCTGCCCATAGCCCGGCCCGGCCAGCATCAGGACATAGGCCGCCATGCCAGCCAGCACCACTATCCAGACCTTCGCTTGGCGTTTGACGAAAAAGAAAAACACAAACCGCCTCCCGGCATTTTTTTGATATTCCCTGGTCCGCATCATCGGGGACATGTGGGTTCGTTTACCTTTAAAATCGGCAATATTCAAGGAGAAGAAGGTCAAGCCCGATGACCGGCGTCCATCAACTGGTCAGGGTTCGGTAGATTTCCGACATCCGCGCCGGAAGCCGCTGGATGTTATCGATGAAGATGTAATTGACCTCACCGTACATGTGGGCCATGTACTCATGGGCCTGACGGTCGATGGTGATGCAAAAGGGATGGATGCCTTTGGCCTTAGCCTCCAGGAGGGCGTGGCGGGTGTCCTCGATGGCGTAATCGCCCTTGTAATCGTCGTAATCCTCTGGTTTGCCATCGGACAACACGATCAACAGGCGAATCTTGGCCTCCACCTGGGAAAAAAGTTCGGTCATGTGGCGGATGGCCGGCGCCATGCGGGTATACTCCCGCGGCCCAATGGCGCTGATCCGTTGCCGAACCGTTTTGCTGTAGCGCTCGTCAATCCGCTTGATCGGGAAAATCTCGCAGCGCAGCCGCCGCATGCCGGAAAAGCCGTAAATGGCATAACGGTCGTCCAGCACCTCCAGAGCTTCGCAGATCAGAACCAGCGCCTCCTTGATCGACTGGCCGACCCAGCCGGAGGTGGAATTGGACATATCCACTAAAAAGGTGACGGCAATGTCGCGATGATTCTTGGCCAGGCGGATGAAGAGCCGGTCTGCGGGGGCAAGTCCGGCCACAAGATCGATCCGGGATTCCACCAGGGCATCGATATCGATATCCACCCCTTCCCGCTGCCGCCGGACGAACCGCTCGCCGGTCTGCAGCAGTTCGAACTGATGGCGGAGGCGGCGGATCTGGCCCCGATATGTTTTAAGCGTCTGTTCAATAAAGCTGTTCTCGACCGGCAACAGCTCCCTTTCACTGACCACGCACCATTTTTTTCTGAACCCCTTGCGCCGGTGATCCCATTCGTCATACACCACCGGCTCGGCCATCTCCTCGCCCTTGCCGCCGCCAGCATGCGGACTGCGGGCGAGGGCCGAACCCGCCCTCCCCTCTGTGGCGGTGCCCGTCTCCTGGACCACCTGGGTCTGACCGCACTCCTGGGTGGGTTTATTAGTCATCGGCAACATTTCATTGATGGTGATCTGCTGCCCCATGGACTGCATAAAGGGAGTCAACTGGTCCCAGGCGCTTTCCATCTCCATGATCAGGGCCGCATCATACCCCTGTCCCTCGTTTTCGCCGGAAGACGGATCAGCCTCGGTCGGCTGGTGCGCCGCAGACAAAGACATGAATTGGGCCCGCATCATCTTCAATTCCTTGTCCATCCGTTGTTTCAGGCCTAAGTTGCGCATTTCCTGCAGCCTCAAGGTTCCCTGGAAGATCAGAGGCCGGGTGGCGGCCAGGTCCTCGTCCGCTGTCAGGCACCCCATCAATTCCCGCACAGCCGCAAGGCTAACCGAGTTGTCCTCGGTTCGGACAGCGCACTGGCGCAGCAGGGCCATTGCCCGGTCGGTCAAGGGGGAGTGGCCGTGAGTATGTTCCTCGCCGCGCAGCAGCCCCCGCTGCAAAAAATCCAGCAGATTGGGTTTGGATGACTCGTCACCTGATAGGGGCAGCCGGGGCAGCAATGGCACGGTCGCCCGCATCAATCCCGGCAACTCGGAACGCAGGAAGCTCAGCATCCGGCCGGTCTCCAGCAGGTGGAACAATTGGCGGGCATTGTCCGGCTGGGGGAATTCCGAGAAAAAACAATCAAGGGGATGGGCGCTCTTGCGGTGCAGGGTTAGGAATGGGGGGCTGGTGAACATCCCGGCGGCGAGGCTGGCCCACTGGAAGGAAACCATCAGTTTGTAGAGGAGAAAATTCTCCCCATGTTCGGCAAACACCCCAAGCTCGCTGGGCAGGAAAATGACCTGTGAATCGGTGGCTGCCTCGGCCGCGCCGATTAAAGGCAGCTCGCGGCCGGCCAAACCGTTGACATAGGGTTGCAGCCGGGATCGGACCTCAGTTAAGCGCAGGCTGCCCTGGCCACGCAGTTGCCGGGCAAACTGCCGCTCGACATCGGCCATGAACAACTGGGCGCCGCGCAGGCCGCCGGTTTCGTAGCGATCGAGCAGGGTATGCACCCACAGGGAGAGCTCGTCCAGCGCCAGATGGCAGAGGGCCGGGCCAGCGGCGGAGAGATAAGCGAAACACAAGCCCTGCGAGACCGGCCAGATCGCCGGAATTTGAGAAAAGACCTCTTCCAGGCAGGCGGATTCACTATCGACCAGCGGGCTGAGCGCATCCTCCACGTCCCATTCGTTGGGCATGCTGGGGGCCACCAGTTGGTAAAATTTTTCTTTAAGTTGTTCGAGATCCATGCCCGTCAAAACAGCGAACTGACCATCTCGTCCAGGGCGGCCAACAATTCCCGGTCATCGGTGAGCGCCTCGCTGATGGCGGCCCGGCAGGCCGCCTTAATCGGAATACCCCGGCCGATCAGCTTGCCGGCCTGGATGAGCAGCCGGGTGGATGCCCCTTCGGCCAAACCCGAATCCTTGAGTCCGCGGGTCATCACCGCCAGCTTGACCAATGACCTGGCCAACTCCGGTTCCAGCCGTCCTTCCCGACAAACGATTTCCATCTCCTTTTCCGGGGCCGGGTAATCAAAAGACAAGGCCACGAATCGCTGCCTGGTCGAGGCCTTGATATCCTTGAGTACGCTCTGGTAGCCGGGATTGTAGGACACCGCCAGCATGAATTCGGGCGGGGCGGTCAGCAATTCCCCCCGTTTCTCGATGGGCAACTGGCGCCGGTCGTCGGCCAGGGGATGGATGACCACGGTGGTGTCCTTGCGCGCCTCGACGATTTCATCCAAATAGCAAATGGCCCCGGCCCTGACGGCCATGGTCAAGGGTCCGTCGATCCAGACCGCTTCGCCAGCCCGGATCAGATAGCGGCCCACCAGATCGGAGGTGGAAAGGTCGTCATGGCAGGACACCGTGACCAGAGGGCACTTAAGTCGCCAGGCCAGATACTGCATGAAACGGGTCTTGCCGCAGCCGGTCGGTCCCTTGAGCAACAGCGGTGAGCCGTCGCGGTACGCGGCATCGGCAATGTCCAGCTCATTGCCTAAGGGTAAATAATAGGGTTCTTCTTCGACTCTGAACTCATCGATCCGCATCTGTCGTCCTGGCATGGCCTACTCCTTGAAAAAATTTCCTTCAATAATAAGAATGGGGTCCATCCTTGACAACCTATGCTTTACCAGGCGATATCATTTGCTTATTGCACGATGTCCGGGCCATGGGTACAGTAAATTAGTTGTGCCTGGTCTTTTCCAGCCCCCATCCATCCCGTACCTCGACCTTGTCCATGTGCATTGATCTCCACACCCATTCCATCTACTCCGACGGCAGCTGCACTCCGGCAGAACTGGTTGCCCTGGCGGTTGACCACGGCCTGCGGGGGCTGGCCCTGACCGACCACGACACGGTCGAAGGGGTTGAGGAGACCTGCCGCTTAGGAACCGAGGCCGGACTGACAGTCATTTCCGGAGTGGAAATCAGCACCAGCCTGCACCAGCACACCATCCATATCCTCGGCTATGGTTTTGATCCGACCAACCCTGAGCTGCACAATTGGCTGATTCCGCTCCAGGAGGGGCGGGAGCGGCGCAATGCCGCCATTCTCCAGAAACTGCGGAACTTAGGCATCGACATTACCGCCGAGGAGGTCGAAACGGTTTCCTGCTGCGGCCAGACCGGTCGGCCGCACATCGCCCGGCTGTTGGTGGCCAAGGGGGTGGTGGACAGCTTTAACGCCGCTTTTCGCTACTATCTCGGCCGCAACCGGCCCGCCTGGCAGGGCCGGTTCAGCTATTCCGCGGTTGAGACCATCGCCATGATCCATCGGGTGGGCGGCTTGGCTGTCCTGGCCCATCCGGGACAGATCGACCCGGAGATGTCGGCCCAACCAGCCTTGGTCCGGGAGCTGGCCGACAGCGGCCTGGACGGCCTGGAACTCCACTATCCGACCCATACCCACAGCATGAAGAAGCACCTGAAGGCGCTGGCAATCGAGCTCGAACTGCTGGTGACCGGAGGCAGCGATTTCCACGGCACCACCCGGCCGGTCCACCGTCTCGCCGGCAAGACCATGGGCTTCTGCCCGCCCTGCGAGATCCTTTCGCAACTCACCGCCCGCCTGGCCGGGCGACATCACCAACCTTTTTCCGTCTCAAGCCACCATGCACACCATTCTCATTGTTGATGACGAACCCAATTACCAGATCATCCTGGCCGAAATTCTGAGGGATGAAGGCTACGAGATCTTCACCGCCGACAGCGGCACCGCTGGTCTGCCCATCGTCTACAGCACCGACCTGGACCTGGTGGTATCGGACATGAAGATGCCCGGCATGGACGGCATCGAATTCCTGTCGAAAATCAAGGAATACAACCGCGAGCTGCCGGTAATCCTCATCACCGCCTATGCCGAGGTGGAAAAGGCGGTCGAGGCCATGCGGTTGGGGGCCTTCACCTACCTGGCCAAGCCCTTCTCCAA
>WRKE01000203.1 GCA_009778235.1 Pseudomonadota bacterium | reverse complement strand
GCGTGCTCGCGGTTTTGCCCCTGCGGGCTTTCACCGGCAAAGCAGGTGCCGCCGCCGGCCCGGTAGCAGGTCCAGCCGCCCCGGTAATACCAGCAGCGCGCATCTTGGGCGATGTTGCCGCCAATGGTGCCTTGGTTGCGGATTTGGGGCGAGGCCACCGCTGCCGCTGCCTCGGCGAGCAGGCCAAAGCGTTGGCGGATGTCCGGATGGCGGCTGACCTCGGCCAGGGTGGTCATGGCGCCAATCACCAGATCGTTGCCATCTTGTCGCACCCCGCGCAGTTCGGTGATGTCGCCGAGATCAATGACCGCCTTGGGCCGTTTAATGCGGTCTTTGAACCGTTCCAGGCTGTCAAAGCCACCGGCCAGGATCCAGGCATCGGCCCCCAGGCGGCCAGCCAGGGCCAGGGCGTCGTCAACGCTTGCCGGCCGGAAGAGATCAAAGGGCGGCATGGTGTCACGTATGATTGCCATAAACTTATCTCCCGTCGCTGGTAGGCCGGCGACCTGATAAGGATTAGACATTGGCCGCAAGGCCGTTCGTCGTTTGCCGGATGCTCGGTTCGATGGCGGCAAGCACCGCATCGGCCATGATCGGGGCCCGCTGGAATTTGTCGTCCCCCAAGGCATCGTTCAAGGCGCACAGCACTGCCGCGCAGGCCGCGCAGGTCGGCGGTTCGCCGATGCCGCGCGCCCCTATGGGCGTCTGGGGATCAGGAATGCCAACCGAGCCCCAGGAGAATTGTTCCGGAAAACAGAGGATGGTCGGCGGCCGGCTTTGGTAAAAGCGCCTGGACAACGGGACCCCGTGCTCCTGGTCATAGAACCATTTCTGACTGGTGACGTGGCCGATGCCGAGCATGGAGCGGCCGGCGAGTTGGCCGGCAAAGGCGCGGGGATGGACCACGATGCCGGCGTCGGCCTCGGCGTGCAGGGCGGTGACCCGATACTTCCCGGTCTCACAGTCCACCTCCACCTCGGCAAAGGAGGCCACATAGGAGTAGGTCTGGCCGTCGCGGGGAAAGGTGTCGCGGCCCACGGCAATTAGTCCCTGTCCGGCCAGGGCTGCGACTGAGGCCTGGGTCGCCTTGTTGACCTCGGTCGGACATTGATGGCCGTCGTAGATCCCGCCCAGTTCGATGGCCCGCCGGGCGGCCTCGGCAAAGCTTAAGCTCTGGCCGACCTTGTCCTTAGAAAAGACGCGCTGGCCGCCGACTGCATAGTCTTCCGGCTTGCCGCCCAAGGTCAGGGCGGCGATCTCTTTGAGTTTGGCCCGCGCGTCCAGGCTGGCCGCCAGCGCCGCCCGCGACATGGCGTGGATGGTCTGGCTCCCGCCGGAGACACAACTCCAGGCCAGATGGAGGTTGGTGTTGCCCCACACCAGCTCGCAGGCCTCCCAGGGCATGTCCATAGCGTCGGCCGCCACCCGTTGCGCATCGCTGAAGGACTCGGTGCCGAGGTTGCCGACCCCGGTGTGGATGCGCAGGCGTCCTTCGGGGGTGATGACCAACAGGCCGTCAAAACCGGTGGTGCCGGCCACGTAGCAGCCGGTGGCCACCCCGATGCCGCGCCGGAGGTTTTTTTCGCTTGGGGCTGGTTGAGTGCGGCGCGCCTGCCAGTCGAAGGTCGTTGCCCCCCGGTCCAGGGCCTCTTTGACAAAGGCGCTGGTCGCGGCGTTCAGGCTGCCGTCCGGTTTGGGTGGGCCGACCGGCGCCCGACCTTCGGGCGCGTTGATGCGGCAGACGGCCAGGGGATCAAGGCCCAGATGGCGGGCCGCCTTGGCCAGAACAGGTCCAAGAAAGGCACTGGCCTGGAGCCCTCCCGGCGCGGTTTGGGGGCCGCGGGTCGGGGTGTTGGTCAGGACCGCCATCCCGCGCCATCGCATGGCCTGGGGCTGGTAAAGCAGGGAGGCTATGCGGCCTGAGGTGCGGGCGTCGTTCTGCTCCTCGTAGGGCCCGTTGTCCATGATCACCAACATGTCCAGGGCCAGCAGGCGGCCGTCCTTGGCAAATCCAGCTCGCAGGCGGCCAATCAGGCTGGGCCGCGCCCTGCCAATGGCCTGCTCGTCTTCGCGGGAGGCGCGCAGCATGACCGGGGCGCGCGCTTTTTTCGCCAACAGCGCCGGAATGATCGCGGCCACCGAGGCGGTGGCCTTACCGCCGAAACCGCCCCCGGTGTACTCGCTGATCAGGACGATGTCGCTGGCCGGCATGTTGAGCCATCTGGCAATGGCCGGCACGGTCTGGATGGTTCCTTGGGTGCCGACCGCCAGGTGGAGCTTGCCGTTTTCCCACCAGGCCAAGGCGGAGCGGGTTTCCATGGCCTGGTGGCTGACATTGGGGGTGACGAAGGTCTCGTCCAAAACCAGCGCCGCCTGCGCGAAGCCGGCGTCAAGGTCGCCGTATGCCCATTCGTTGACAGCCTTGCCCATGGGGAGTTGATTTGGGCCGGCGGCCTTAAACTCAGCCGCACCCCATTTCAGCTCGCCGATTGTCGGCAGTTCGCCGGGTTTGGCCGACGGCAGCCAGACATTGCCGTCGCTCCGGGCGTTGGCCCCGCCCGGCCGCAGGCTGTCCAGGGGATCGACGACAAAAGGGAGCGCCTCAAAGGCGATGTCGATGGCCTCGATGGCCGCACTGGCCGTGGCCTCGTCAATGGCGGCCACCGCCAGGATGGGCTCTCCCTGGTAGAGCGGTTCCATGGTCAGGGCGCGTTCCCCCCAGGGGCTGGTCTTGATCACCGCGCCGGTGTCGGAGACGGAGTCGGCCGGCGGCGGCAGCTCGTCGGCGGTGAGAATGGCCCGCACTCCGGGCATGGCCAGGGCTGCGCGGAGATCGAGGTGGGTCACTTTGGCGTGGGGCAGGGGGCTCTTGAGCAGCTTGCAGACCAGCATGCCCTCAGCCCGGAAATCATCGGCAAAACGGGCGCTACCGGTCAGCTTGGCCCGCAGGTCGGGGGTGACATAATTGTGCCCGGTCAGCTTGGGGGTGAAAAGAGCGTCGTTTTCCGCCATGGTCTACTCCTTTCGCATGTATTCAGCCCCGCGCATCAGGGCGGTGAGGATCTTGTCGTAGTCCTGGCAGCGGCAGAGGTTTCCCGAAACACCGTGGGCCAGCTCCTGCCGGCTGGGATTGGGGTTGGTCGCCAGAAAGCCCAAGGTGGCCATGAGAAAACCGGGCGCGCAATAGCCGCATTGGAAGCCTTGTTCGTCCAAGACACCCTGCTGGAGGGGATGCAGTTTGTCGGCCCGTGCCAGCCCTTCGACGGTCAGGATGGCCTTTCCCCGCACGCTGTGGGTGAGAAGGGAACAGGCGTATTGGGGCACCTGGTCGATCAGCACGGTGCATGACCCGCATTCGCCCCGGTCGCAACTGATCTTGAGGCCGGTGAGGCCCAGCTTGTTGCGCAGGGTCTGGGCCAGGGTTTCCTGAGGAAGCACATCGACCCGGCGCCGCTGCCCATTGACCGTAAGGGTGATGAGCCGTTCGACCGCACCGGGCACACTCTTGGGACCGGCGCCGGCTGGTCCGGAAAAGAGCAGGCCGGAAGAAGAGACGGCTCCGGCCGCAATGACGCCTTTGATGAACTGGCGTCGGGTCATTCCTCCAGGCCTGATGGTGTCAATGATTGAGGCATGCATGGCAACTCCGTCTTGTTCTTCCCGGAAAATGCCGGGGCGTTGAAGGGGCCGCGCAGGCGCGGCGGGTGAACGCTGCCGTGGTCTGATCGATCAACGCTGGGGGTGTCAGCGTCGTTTACCTGCGCTGCGCCAACGGGGAGCGTTGCCTTGCGGCCCGCTTGTTCCAGCAAGGCGGCGGATCAAGCCCGCGTGCTTGTCGGGGAGCCGGCCGGCACAGATTGGTCAATAATGTATATCACTGTTGCTTCAAAATAAAAAACATAATTATCAGCGCCCGTGGCCGGCAAACAAAAAAAGTGCCAGGGTCCGGGTGGCCGATGCCACCGCCTCCGTCCCAACAAGCAAGGCTGGCAAATCTCAGGTGTATAATCTGGGCATAACGCCCACCTTTTTTATCCGCACATTTCTCATGTGCCCATTAAGCTGTTGACGTTTCGGAAAAATTATTTGCTGCCACCCAGGAGGCTTTGCGGGCTTCGCCCCGGAGGCACGGGAAAGGTGCGGCCGATCTCCTGGAACTCCTCAATATCCAGGCCGCCGCGTTTTGCGGTTTGAATCACATTCTGGCTGATGGAGCGGGGAAACAGGTCAACGGCATTGATCCATGCTCGCCGTGGTCTTGCGAAGAGGGGGGAGCGAGGTTTGCCAGGTAAAGTGCAAGGCCTGATGCGGACAAGTGTCAATGCAGGTGCCGCAATTCCAGCAGTAGAGAGAGCGGCCCTCACCCAGGTCAGGCCGCAAACCCTGGGGACAGGCTCGGGCGCAACCGGCGCATCCGGTGCAATGGTCCGGCCGCTGCGCCACCACCAGGCGTCGTTTCGCCCCGACCAGGGCCAACAGTGCGCCCAACGGACAAAAATAGCGGCAATAGAACCGGCGGGTCAGCAGTTCCAGCAGCACCACTCCCACCACCAGGATTCCCTCCCAGGCCAGCCGGTGGGTATAGACGGCCAGCATCAGCTCCCTTCCCACCAGCCCGGGAGGGGAGAGGAAGACAAAAATCGGGGCGCCGAGAATAAGCGAGAGCAGCAGTTCACCGATCAGTGCATACCAGAGCAGCCTTTTGCTGAGCACCAGCCGGTCATGGAAGCGTTTTCTCCGTACGATCCAGGCCCGCAGGGTGGCCACCGATTCCGCCAGAAAACTGATGGGACAGACCCAGGAACAAAAAACCCGTCCCAGCAGAGATGCCAGCACCAGGGGCGCCAACATGCCGATCAGCACCGGCACCCAGATCTGGCGGCTGACCAGCATGCTTTCCAATCCCTCCAGAGGGGAAATCAGCCGCAACTCGCCGATGCCCAAAGATTGGTACCAACCCTGGATGAAGGTGAGGTTGCCATAGTAGTTGAGCAGGGGGGTGAGGATGAGCAGGAGGAAGGCCGCGGTCAAAAGACCAAAACGGATTGCCCGCAGGGATCGGCCGCCTCTTTTTGACGATGAAGGTGCAGGCGCGACATCCTTCATGGTGCCTCACCCGCGGCTGGCGGCTCGATATTGATCGCCTTGGTTTGATCCGGTGCAGTGATCGGGCAGGCATGGGCACAAAGCCCGCAACCGGTGCAGGCTTCACGGATGACGATCGGCATGAGTTTTTCAAGGACAATGGCCTTGCCCTTGAAAGGGCAGACATCGTAGCAGGTCCGGCACAGGACTAAGCCTGCCCATGCCCCGCAGGTGAATTTGTTGACCACCGCGCATCCCATGCGGGTCGCTGCCTGGGCAACCGGTTGCAAGCTGCCGGTGGGGCACACCGAAACGCAGCGCATACAGAGGTAGCAAGGGATGTCCGCCACCGCGATCAAGGGCGTTCCCGCATGGATGCCATGGCGGATGTCGAGCAGATCGATGCAATGGTAGGGGCAACTTTCCACGCAACGTCCGCAACGGATGCATTTACCGGCAAAAAGCTCTTCGCTCACCGCGCCCGGTGGCCGGAGGTGGTTGGTCCGTACTGGAGAACGAAGCAAACCGGCCTGCACATCGTGCAGGCCGGTGGTCAGGGTGGAGGTGGTCAACACCCCCAGCAGCTTGAGAAAGGAGCGCCGCTTCAAGGACTTGTTCCGGAATCCATCCCCTCGTCAACAACGTCTTCCATGTTGAGGTAGGTGACGCCGGTGTGGAGGACCAGGGGGTAGGTATTGACCGTTTTCAGCAAGCACTCCATCTCTTCGATGGTGCGGGTATCGAAAACCGCGACAATATTGCCCTGGTCATTGGCCCCATGCACCTCCACCCCCGCGCAGGTGGCAAGAAATTGCCAGGTTTGGTCCAGATCCTCGGGTTGGGTGGTGATGACGACTCCGCTGATGGGCATGCTGTACGCCTCCGTGGGTGTTCGCCTTGCGGACGACCTTAACTGACGATGAAGGGCGTCAGCGGTTGAGGTCCGGAGACCCGTTTGATCTTAACCGCGCAGATTTTGAACTCGGGCTCCTTGGAGCCGGGATCGTAATCGTCTTTGGTGACCTTGTTGATCATGCGGTTTTCTGCCTGATCGTGCCAATAGGCAAAGACCGTCCCCTCCATCGGCCCTTCGTACACCTTGGCCGGAAGGAGATTGGTGCCCCGCCGGGAGGTGATCTCGATCATGTCTCCGGGTTTGATGCCGAGTTTTTCCGCATCCTTGGGATTGATCTCCACATAGGCATAGGGGTTGGCCCGCAGCAGTTCCGGGATGCGGCCGGTCATGGACATGGTGTGCCAATGGTCGACAATGCGGCCGGTGGACAGATAAAACGGATATTCCGCATCGGGAATCTCGGAGGGATCGGCCTGGGGCCGCAGCCAGATCCACAGCTTCCGGTCCTCGTGGGCCGGCCCGTAAAACTGATAGGGCAGATCGTTTTTTGACTCGCTGGTGGCCATGGGGTCCAGGCCCTTGACGAATTTTTTGATCGTGCCGCCGGTCAGGGCGAATTCCTCGGTCGGCGCCGGCCATTGCACCCCATCCGCCATCCTCGACAGGACCGCATAACTGGCGCCCCGCAGATCGTTATCCCGGCCTTTGGTCAGTTTCTGGGTATATTCATCCCAGATGGCCTG
>WRKE01000202.1 GCA_009778235.1 Pseudomonadota bacterium | reverse complement strand
CCCGCCGGCGCCGCTGGCGGACGAGCCCCCACCCCTGGCCGCCGATCTGGTTGTGGATGGTCAGGCCATTGATCTCACCCAGGAAAAATACCGCCAGCTTTTCGACGAACTCACCCATAAATACCAGTTCAGCGCCGATACCCTGCTATCGATCTTTCAAGGACTGACCATCAACCGGAAAATCCTGGTCCTGATGGACAAACAGGGAGAGGCCAAGCCCTACTACAGTTACGCGCCCACGTTCATCACCCCGGACAACATCAGGACCGGCAAGGAAAAACTGCAGCAATACAAATCGCTGCTCGACCGGATCGAGACCACCTTCAAGGTCAACCGAGAAGTGATCGTGGCCATCTGGGGCGTGGAAACCCGCTACGGTATCCGCCGGGGCAACTACGACCTGCTGCAAACCCTCAACACCCTGTTCGCCGCCTACCCACGCCGTTCCGATTTCTACCGCAAGCAGTTGATCGATTTTCTCCTCCTGTGCCGTGAGGAAGGCCTCGACCCCCACGGGATCAAGGGTTCCGCGGCCGGCGCCTTCGGCCAGATGCAGTTCATTCCCTCCTCGTTCCGCAGCTACGCGGTCAGTTTCGACGGCGACACCAAACGCGATGTGTGGAATTCGGTGCCGGACGTGCTCGCCTCGATCGCCAACTACCTGAAGCAGGCCAACTGGGTGTTCAACACGCCGCTGTACGCCGACCTGGGATACCAGCTCAACGACCCCCAACTGATCGCCGCGGTGGACAAGGGGCGGGCGGAGCGGCGGCCGCTTAATCTGCTCCGACAAAGCCAGGGCCTCGAACTGCCGCCTTCGCCCCAGGACCGGGCGGTGACCATCATCAGCCTGGACCTGGAACCCGGTGGTCTGTACACCAAACGTTATGTGGCCGGCTATCCCAATTTCCAGGCGATCACCGCCTGGAACCGCTCCAACCGCTACGCCATGGTCATCTGCGAACTGGCCGAGGCATTGGCCGCTGATTCGCCATGAGCTGCGGATGAAGCCATGTCCGTCCGGAGAAGAGAGATTGCCTGGCTGTGGGCCGGCTGCTGCCTGTTGTTTCTAACCGGTTTTGGCGCTGCCGCGGCTGCGGCTGAAGAGGTGGCCATCACCGACGATCTCGCCTGTTCAGGCCTGGAAGGCGCCCTGGACCGCAGCCTGGGCTTTCTCCGCACGGTTGCCCCGGCCACTGCCTACCGGGTCGCGGACCGCACCATCCCGGTTCAGCGCCTGACCGCCTCCCTGCTCCACCTGCAGCGGTTGTTGGCCGCCCATCCCTCCCCTGAGGCGCTGGCCCGCGAAATCGACCGGGCCTACGAACGCATCCAGGTCAACAGCATGTCCGGACCAACAGCCGGACGCATGCTGATCACCGGCTATTACCAGCCGATCTTTGCCGGACGCCTCGACCGGCAGCCGCCCTTTGTCCATCCGCTCTACCAGGTGCCAGCGGATCTCCTCATCCGCCAACACCAGGGGAATAAAAAAATTCTCGGCCGCCGGATGAACAGCGTGGTCGTGCCCTATTGGACCAGGGGAGAGATCGAACAGCAGGGGCTCTTACGCGGCCGGGAACTGGTCTGGCTCAAGGACCCGTTCGACGCCTTTACTCTCCACATCCAAGGCTCGGGGATCATCCAACTGGCCGACGGCTCGCGCCGGGGTGTCCACTATGCGAGCAGCAACGGTCGACCATACCGGAGCATCGGCGCCTTGATGGTCAGCAGCGGCCGAATGCGGCGGGCCGAGGTCACCATGGACAGCCTCCGCCGCTATATCGAGGAGCATCCCGAGGAGCGGGACCTGATCCTCCACCACAACGATTCGTTTATTTTTTTTCAATGGAGCGAACCGGGGCCAGCCATCGGCAGCCTGGGCCAGCCCTTGACCCCCGGCCGCTCCCTGGCCACCGATCACCGCTGGTATCCGCCCGGCAGCCTGGTCTACCTCGACAGCCGCAGGCCCATCATGGCCGCTGACGGCCAGGTCCAGGACTGGCAGCCTCTGCGGCGGCTGGCCACGGTGCAGGACACCGGCAGCGCCCTCGCCGGGCCGAACCGGATCGACATCTTCTGGGGCACCGGTGCGCAGGCAGGCAGGGAAGCGGGACAGATGAAGGAGGAAGGAAAGGTGGAGATCCTCCTGCTCAAAGAGGGTTTTGATTTATAGACCGCTTGCAGGGAAAGGAGCGCGGAAGACTGTGCGGAATTACTCGGATAGCAGGAACGCAAGCCGAGCCGTTCCTGCGGTTCATTTGTATCCGGCGCGGGTTGAGCAGAGCGCAGCGAAACTTCTCTCACCCGGAGCAAAGCGGCGAGAAACCCAACATTGACCTGAAAATTTTTGGGATTTTTGGCCAGCCATCAAAAAAATAAGTAAAAGAGGGGCAACGTCTCGCAAACAGCAAACATTCCCCTTGACGCCAGCTTGCTGCTTCAGGTAAGGAAAAAGCAATACCTTGGCTTCGCGCCCTTGGCGCCCATTGTCATCCAGCAGGAACATATGAAGATTTCCCCCCGCACCACTGCCAATTACCTCTTCTCGATCCTTTTCGTCGTGGTGGTCGTGGTCCGTGTACCCATAGGGGCGCCGTAGCGGGAAGATTCTACACAATTGATGGAAACCTACCCTGCCGGCGCCAGCCGGCAGGGTTTTTTTTTACCCATTCAACCACACCTCAGGAGGAGCACCCCATGCCCAAACTCAACGGCGCCCAGATCATCATCAGTCAATTGGAACGACAAGGTATCCGGTTAGTCACCGGTATCCCCGGCGGAGCCAACCTGCCGCTCTACGAGGCTTTGGCCCGCAGCACAACCATCCGCCACGTCCTTGCCCGCCACGAACAGGGCGCGGGGTTCATCGCCCAGGGCATGGCCCGGTCCACCGGCCGGCCGGCGGTCTGTTTTGCCACCTCCGGCCCCGGAGCCACCAATATCCTGACCGCCCTGGCCGACGCCTATCTCGATTCGATCCCCCTGGTCTGCATCACCGGCCAGGTCGCCCGCTCCCTGCTCGGCACCGATGCCTTTCAGGAGGTCGACACCTACGGCATGTCCATGCCGATCACCAAGCACAATTACCTGGTGCGATCGGCCGCCGACCTGCTGACCATCCTGCCCAAGGCCTTCCATCTAGCCGGTTCCGGCCGGCCCGGTCCGGTGCTGATCGACGTGCCCAAAGACGTACAGACCGAGATGGTGGAGTTTGCCGCCTGGCCGGAGCACTGCCCGACCACCGATCATCGGCCCAGTGATCCGAAGTCGATCGCGCAAGCGGCATTGATGATCAACGAGGCTAGCCGGCCGATCCTGTACCTGGGCGGCGGGGTCATCCATGCCAATGCTGCGGCCGAAGCCAGGCAACTGGCGGAACAGGCGGCCATCCCCACGGTCATGACCCTGATGGGGCTGGGCATTCTGCCCAACGACCATCCGTTGTCGCTCGGCATGCTCGGCATGCATGCCTGCCGCGCCACCAATCTGGCGATGGAGGAATGCGATCTGCTGATTGCCGCTGGAGTCCGTTTCGACGACCGGGCCACCGGCCTGATCAGCGCTTTTTGTCCCCAGGCCAAGGTCATTCACCTTGATATCGATGCCAGCGAAATCGGCAAGCTGCGCCCGGCCGACGCCGGCATCACCGGTGATGCCCGCCATGCCTTTGCCGGTCTGCTGCCCTTGGTTCAACCCCGGCAACGCCAGCAATGGATCGACCGCATCCACCGGCTGCAGGAGGATTTTCCCCGCTTTTTGCCGCAAAGTTTCGCGCCGGGCAAGCCGTTTCAACTTATCCGGCGCGTTGCCGAGCTGGCCGGTTCAGAGGCCGTGATCAGCACCGATGTCGGCAAGCACCAGATGTGGGTGGCGCAGAGCTATCCCTTCACCGCCCCGCGCCAATTGCTCACCTCGGGCGGCCTGGGCACCATGGGCTTCGGCCTGCCGGCTGCCATCGGCGCCTCGCTCGCCTTTCCCGACCGGCCGGTGGTCTGCTTCAGCGGTGACGGCAGCCTGCAGATGAACATCCAGGAATTGGCCACCGCGGTCGAGCAGCGCACTCCAATCAAAATCGTGGTGCTCAACAATCAAAGCCTGGGGCTGGTGCGCCAGCAGCAACGCCTTTTCTACCAGCACCACGGTTTTGCCTCCTCCTACAGCATCAAGGTTGATTTTGCCGCCATCGCCCGGGGATTTGGCATGCGCGCCGTTGACTTAAGCGGCGCCACCGATCCAGACCTGCTCCTGCGGGAGGCCATGGCCGAACCTGGTCCGTGCCTGATCAACGCGCCAATCGACATCGAAGAGGAAGTAACCCCCATGGTGCCGCCAGGCGCCGCCAATACCACCATGATAGGAGACGATTATGCCAGCAACTGAAGCCGATTGTATGGCGGCAACGCCCGCCGGTCCCACCACCATCCTGTGCCTGACGGTCAATAACCATCCGGGCGTCATGCTCCAGATTTGCGGTCTTTTTGCCCGTCGCGCCTTCAATCTCGAGGGGATTTTATGTACCGCCATCGGCCGGGGCGACACCAGCCGCATCTGGCTGACGGTCGATGCTACCGACAAACTCGATCAGATTGTCAAGCAGTTGGCCAAGCTGGAAGATGTACTGGCCATCGAAGAGCGGCCCAATGCCCGCGAACAAGTGGAGGCCATGGCAATGATGTTGGCTCGCATCGGCTGAGGAGGCGCATGCCGGCGACCGGAGCCGTTGACAAACAGGTCGATCCACGCTAGAAGATGCTCTGAGTATCACCGTAACCACATGCGCATTCAGCGGGGTAACCCCATGATGAAACGATCACACGTGGCCGCGGCGGCGATTGACCCAGTCCATTGGCGACCGCTTGCCGCGTAACCAGCAGCAAAGAACTATTAAACCGCTCGCCATGGACTGAGACTCCGGTCCATGGCGTTTTTTTTTGCAGCCTGGACCGAACGGTTCAGGCTGTTTTGCATTGGGGACCGCGTTGTCACCCCTCAAATCCCTGGCAGCGGGCTATCCACAGGAGAAGACCATGAGCAATGACGTGACCATCCGCTTTGCCGAACGCATGCAGCAACTGCCGCCCTATCTGTTCGGAATGATCAACAAAATCAAGATGGAAAAACGATGGGAAGGCATCGATGTCATCGATCTGGGCATGGGCAATCCCATGGACCCGACCCCGGACAAGGTGACCGAGAAACTCTGCGAGGTGGCGGTCGATCCCAAGACCCACCGCTATCCGGTCGCCGGCGGCATGAAAAACCTCAAGCGGGAGATCGCCCTCTATTATCGGCGCAAGTACGGGGTGGAACTGACCGGCGAGGATGATGTCATCTGCACCATCGGCTCCAAGGAGGGCATTTCCCATCTCTGTCTGGCCCTGCTTGGGCCGGGCGATACGGTCCTGGTGCCTTCGCCGTTCTTCCCGGTCCACGTCTACGCCGCGGTTATAGCCGGGGCCAGCGTCCTCCGCTTCCCCCTGGGCTCGGAGGAAACGTTTTTACGCCAGGTGAGCGGCATGTGCCGCTCGCTCTATCCCCAGCCAAAACTGGTGATGCTCAATTATCCTCATAACCCCACCGGCACCCTGGCCTCCAGGGACTTTTTCGCCGAGATGATCAAGCTGGCCAGGCGCCACAATTTCATGGTGGTCAACGATTTCGCTTACGGCCAGATCATCTATGACGGCCTGACCGCGCCCTCCTTGCTTGAAATTCCGGGCGCGCTCGAGGTCGGGGTCGAGTTTGGCTCCTTTTCCAAATCCTACAACATGGCGGGCTGGCGGCTGGGCTACTGCGTGGGCAGCAAGGAGATGATCGGCGGCCTGGCCAAGATCAAGGGCTATTACGACTATGGCATCTTCTCGGCCATCCAGGTGGCGGGGATCGTGGCCATGCGCGATTGCGACGACACCATTGTCGAGCAGGTGGCGATCTATCAGAAACGGCGGGACGTGCTCTGCGAGGGATTGGCCCGGATGGGCTGGGAGGTTTCGGCACCCAAGGCCGGCATGTTTGTCTGGGTGCGCATTCCCGAGCCCTTTACTCAAATGGGCTCGGTCCGTTTTTCCATGGAGATGATGAATCGGGCCAACGTGGCGGTGGCGGCCGGGGCCGGTTTCGGCGAGGAGGGCGACGGCTACCTGCGCCTGGCCCTGGTGGAAAACGAAAACCGTATCCGCCAGGCGCTCAAGCAGATGAAGCGCGCCCTGGGGGAAATCGAGCAGGAGATCAAGGCCGGCACCTTCAGCCTGGCATCGGCAGGAGGCGCAGCGGCATCCTGAACGCCTGCCGGCAGTGAAGCGGCCGTCCCTACTCCATCTCCTCGAGCAGCTCGCGCCAGCGGCGGATAGTTTCTTCGTTCATCGCCCGCTCCTCCCGGCGGTCGAGCACCTGACCCATTGGCTGGATGCCGTCCTCGTCGCTGATGGCGCCGACCACCATACTGATGCCGGTGTGCATCCATGCCCCGAGGAAGGGAAAGATGCGCAAGCCCGTCAACAGCCCGACCACATCCTGTTGCGGCACTGACTGGTCGAGGATGAAGAATTGCCCACCCCTGATGACATCCAGGGCGACAATGCCCCCGGCAGGGTGGATCGCCCTGATCCAGAACAGGGAAAAG
>WRKE01000201.1 GCA_009778235.1 Pseudomonadota bacterium | reverse complement strand
AGGCCGAGGAACAGGTCGCCGCGCATCTGGGCGAGGTAGTGGGTCAGGGTCGCGGCGGCCAGATAGCCGTTGTGCCGGTGGTCGTCGATCTGGGGCGTGGCGACCTTCAGTCGGTCCGCCGCCGTTTGCATGGCTGATTCGGGAATCTTGGTGATCTGGAAGAGGCCCTGGCCGCCATCCTTGCTCTCCTTGGGCAAAAAGGACGACTCAACCGCGGCAATGCCGTGGAGCAGGTCGGGATCAAGTCCGAAGGCCGCCGCCGCTTCATCGATTTCCTGGGTAAAGGGCTTGGCCCGGTCGATGAGCTGCCGTAACTGCACCGGGTCCAGACGGCGATAGGCGGCGAAGACCTGATGGGCCAGGGTGGCCCGGCTGGCCTCCTCCTTGCCGCCCACCAGAATGCGAAATTGGTTGAAGGCAAAGAAGAAATTTCCATTAAGCGCCATGATGCCGAAGGGCAGGGCCAGGGCCAGGGCGATCAGAGCGGGCAATAAGAAAAATTTTTGCCGCAGCCAGCGGCGAAGCCGCATCCAGCCGGTCAGCAACAGGACGCCGGTCAGGATCAGGCCCAGCACGCCTAAGCTGAACGGCAGCAGGTGCGAAAAAAAATCGGTGCCGGAAAACCTGGCCGCTGTATACCCGAGCAGAACAACGATGCCGGTGACGGCGGTCACGGCCAGGCCGAGGATTTCGAGCAAGCTCCAGGCCACCAGCCCGGTGGTTGAGATGGCCGGCTGCTTGCCCCGCCGTTTGCGGCCGGATTTGCCGGTGGTGGATGGAGAACGTTTTTTGCCCGGCGTTTTTCGTCGTTTGGGGGGCGGGTTCGGATTGCCCGCCGCCGGGCGCGGCGTTTTTTTGGTTTGGGCTTTCGGGGTGGACAAACCGCGCTTCTCCTTAACGTGAAATGTTGCGCCCCTTGCCGCGGCGGGCGGGCGATAACCGGGTTAGCGGTGTATGCTGTCGGGGTATGCGCGGAAAAAACGAGATTCGCGGCCCCGGATAATCAATTCCGCAAGAAACCATTGTTGGCTGTTTTCTGTCAATCCTTCTGCATGGAGAATATGGATGGAACTCTTTACCGTTAACGAGAAGACCTGTAACCGTGACGGCATCTGCGCCGCTGTCTGTCCACGTAAGATTATCGATTGGCATAAGGGGGCCAGCCCGACTCCGGCTGCCGGGGCGGAACAAGCCTGCATCCGCTGCGGCCATTGCGTGGCGGTCTGTCCCACGGCCAGCCTGCACCATCGGGATATGCCGGTGGAGAGCTGCGCGCCGCTTAAGCCTGAACTACGGCTAGAACCGGAACAGTGCGCCCATTTCATCCGCGCCAGGCGGTCGATCCGGGCCTACAAAAAACAACCGGTGGAGCGGGAGAAGCTGGCCCAACTGATCGACATGGCCCGCTACGCCCCGTCGGGGATCAATTCCCAGGGCGCGCACTGGCTGGTGATCGGCGACCGCGAAGAGTTGCGCCGGCTCGCCGGAATCGTCATCGATTGGATGAGCTGGTTGCAGGCTGAAATGCCCGCGCTGGCCAAGGGGATGCATGTTAAGCAAAACATTGAACAATGGCAAGCTGGTACGGATATCATTCTCAGGGGCGCTCCGGCTCTGATCGTCGCCCATGCGGAAAAGGAGAATCGCATGGCCGCCTCCACCTGCACCATTGCCCTGACCACCCTGGAGCTGGCCGCCCCCAGCCTGGGATTGGGCGGTTGCTGGGCCGGATATTTCCAGGCCGCGGCCACGGTTTTTCAGCCGCTGCAGAGCGCCCTGGGGCTGCCGGAGGGCCACCAGTGTTTCGGCGCAATGATGATCGGTTATCCGAAATTCGCCTACCATCGCCTGCCCACCCGCAAGAGGCCGACCATCGACTGGCGCCTGTAGGCCGCTCCATTGCCGGTGCTGTATTGTCCCTTCGGGTATTCATTTGTTTTTCTCATCATCGTCCGCGCCCGGACAACAAGGAGGTAGATGCAACCCGAACAAAACGGTCTTCCCCGGGCCAGCAATGCCTGGCATGCCATGGATGCCGCCGAGGCGCTGCAAGCGCTTGCCAGCAATGAGGCCGGGCTGAGCGCGGCCCAGGCCGACGAATTGCTGCGCCTGCACGGGCCCAACCAGATCAAGCGCAAGCCAAAGGACAGCGTGGCGCAACTGCTTTGGCGGCAGATTGACAACCCCCTGATCTGGGTGCTGCTGGCTTCGGCCGGGCTGGCGATGCTGCTGGGCAAGCTCACCGACGGCCTGGTGGTGCTTGCGGTGGTGGTGATCAACGGGGTGATCGGATTTTTCCAGGAATTCAAGGCCGGCAGGGCGATCGAGGCCCTGGCGGGCATGGTGCCTTATCAGGCGACGGTCATCCGCGGGGGCAGGCGCCTGATGGTCCCGGCAATCGACTTGGTGCCCGGCGACCTGGTCCTGCTGGCGGCCGGCGACAGCGTCCCCGCTGACATGCGTATCGTCAGCCTCAAAGGCCTGCAAGTGGAAGAGGCGCCGCTTACCGGCGAGTCGGTGCCGGTGGTCAAGTCGGTGACCCCGGTTGCGGCCGATGCCGTGCTGGGCGATCGGACCTGCATGGTCCACAGCGGCACCCTGGTCACCTCGGGTACGGCCTCGGCAGTGGTGACCGGCACCGGCATGGACACCGAGCTGGGACGGATTTCCGACATGTTGGCCAGCACGGTGGAACTTGAGACCCCGCTGACCAAGAAACTGGGCGAGGTCAGCACCTGGATCACCATCGGCATCGTGCTGATCTCGGCGGTCATCCTGGCCATCGGGGTCAAGCGGGCCCTGGATATGGGGATTCCGCTCGGCTCAGCCCTCAAGGAAACCCTGATTTTTGCCATTGCCCTGGCGGTCGGCGCCATTCCCGAAGGGTTGCCGGCGGTGGTCACCATTGCCCTGGCCATCGGCGTGCAGCGCATGGCCCGGCGCAACGCCATCATCCGCCGTCTGCCGGTGGTGGAAACCCTGGGCGCAACCACTGTGATCTGTACCGATAAAACCGGCACCCTGACCTGCAACCAGATGACTGTCGCCGAGTTGGTGACACCCGGCCATGTCTGCCGGGTCAGCGGTGTTGGCTACGAGCCCAGGGGCGATTTCACGGTTGACGGCCAGGGCGTGACCCGCCTGCCCGAACCGTTCATCCAGTTGCTGACCGCGGCGGTGCTGTGCAACGATGCCAGCCTGGCGCGGGAAAACGGCCAGTGGACCATCACCGGCGATCCCACCGAGGCGGCCTTGCTGGTGGCCGCGGCCAAGGGTGGCGTCATCGCCGGGCAGGTCGCCGCCCATTTCCCCCGCTTAGATGCCATCCCCTTTGCCTCGGAAAACCAATACATGGCCACCCTGCACGGGGGCGCCAGCCCGATGGTTGCCGTCAAGGGGGCCCTGGAGGCAGTTTTCCCCCGGTGTTGGCAGGCGGAAGATGACGGCCTGCGCCGCCGGATGACCGCCGTGATGGAGCGCATGGGGGAAGAGGGCATGCGGGTGCTGGCCCTGGCCGCCAAGCCATGGCAAGAGGCAAAGGACCGCCTGAGCGAGGCGGCGCTGGCAAATACAAAAAATCTTGATTTTCTCGGCCTGATCGGCCTGATCGATCCGCCCCGAGCCGAGGCCGTCGAGGCGATCAGCGCCTGTCGTCAGGCCGGGATCGAGGTCAAGATGATCACCGGCGACCACCGGATCACGGCTCAGGCCATCGGGACCAGCCTGGCGCTGGCACCCGGTCTCCAAGCGGTGACCGGCGCCGAGTTGGCCGATATGGACGAGGCGGCCCTGCGGGCAAGCTCCCGGACCACCCACATCTTTGCCCGGGTGGCCCCGGAACATAAGTTGCGGCTGGTCAGGGCATTGCAGGCGGACAACCAGGTGGTGGCCATGACCGGCGACGGCGTCAACGACGCGCCTTCACTCAAGCAGGCCAACATCGGCGTGGCCATGGGCATCACCGGCACGGCGGTCGCCAAGGAGTCGGCCGACATCGTGCTGGCCGACGATAATTTCGCCAGCATCAGCGCCGCGGTGGAGGAGGGGCGCCGGGTCTACGACAACCTGATCAAGTCGCTGGCCTTTCTGCTGCCCACCAACCTCGGGCTGGCCCTGATCCTCATGTACGGCATCATGTTCTTCCCCTTTGACCCAATGACCAAGGTCCTGCTCCTGCCCATGCTGCCCACCCAACTGCTGTGGATCAACCTGGTCGCCTCCGTGGCCCTGGCCCTGCCGCTCGCCTTTGAGGTCAAGGAACCCGATGTCATGAGCCGGCCGCCGCGCCGCCCCGATGCGCCGTTGTTCAACAGTTTTGTGGTGTTCCGGGTGGTGGCTGTTTCCGTGCTGATGACCTGGGGCGCCATCGCCCTGTTCAACCTGGAGTACGCCCAGGCCCTGACAGCCGGTGTTTCCCCTGAACAGGCGTTGGTCAAGGCCCAGACCATTGCCGTGACCTTTGTCATTTTCTTCCAGATTTTTTATATGATCCATTGCCGCTCGCTGAAGGCCAACATCCTCGCCATCGGCCTGTTCAGCAACCCCGCTATTTTTTGGGGTATTGGCGTGATTCTCGCTCTGCAGGCCCTGTTTATCTACTTGCCGCCGTGCCAGCGGGTGTTTACAACAGAACCGCTGTCATTGGTCGACCTCGGCCTGACCGCTGCCGCCGGTTTTCTCATCTTTCCGGCGATCTCCCTGGAAAAATGGATTCGCACCCTGGCCGGACGCGCCAGGTGACGGCAGGGAGAATAAAGCTGATTTTTTGGCGTATCCGCTGACAGCCGCCTGAATGGCCGGATTCGGCGTTTTGTGTTATGCGTGATTGCTCATGGGGCATTGCCCCGCAAACCTTGGGAGGTTGTTATGCAGGCTGCGTTTGCCGGAGTAAAGGTGTTGGATGTGTCGCGTCTTTTGCCAGGTCCGTTCTGCTCCATGTTGCTGGCCGATTTCGGGGCCGAGGTCATCAAGATCGAGGATCCGGGCGGCGGCGACTATATCCGCTGGTGGAAGCCATTTCTGGGGAAGAACAGCGGCTTTCACGTGGTCCTCAACCGCAACAAACAATCCCTGACCCTCAACCTCAAGCATCCGGAAGGCAAGCAGATTTTCAAACAACTGGCCGAGACGGCCGACGTGATCCTGGAAGGGTTCCGGCCCGGGGTCATGGATCGGCTGGGTCTGGGGTACGAGGCCTTGCGGGCGATCAATCCCCGGCTGGTCTACTGCTCCATCACCGGCTACGGCGCCGATGGGCCGCGGGCGCCCCGGGCCGGGCACGACATCAATTACCTGGCCTTAAACGGCGTGCTCTCCTACAGCGGGCAACAGGGCAGCCCGACCCTGTCCGGGGTCCAGATTGCCGATCTGGGCGGCGGTGCCCTGTATGCGGCCTTTGCCATTGCCACCGCGCTTTTTGCCCGCGAGCGGCTGGGGGAAGGGCAGTGGATCGATCTGGCCATGGCCGACGGCGCCATGACCTGGAACTGCCTCCGCTGGGGCAAATTTCTGGCCGACGGCCAGGTGCCCGCCCAGGCCGACGATTTCCTCAACCATGGCTTTGCCTGTTACAATCTCTACGCCACCAAGGACGGCCGCACCATGTCGTTGGGGGCGCTGGAGCCGCAATTCTGGAAATTGTTCTGCGAAACCGTGGGCCGGCCCGACTGGAACACGCCTCGATATTTCGAGCCTGGCCCGCATCAGCAGGATCTGCGGCGCGAGGTCGCGGCCCTGTTTTGCTCCAAGGAGCTGGGCGAATGGATCAAGATGTTCGCGGACGTGGATTGCTGCTGCGAACCGGTGCTCAACCTGGACGAGGTCCTGGCCGACGAGCAGACCCGGCAGCGGCAAATGGTGGTGGACATGGTCCATGCAACCTGGGGGGCGTACCGTCAACTGGGCATCGCCCCTAAGTTATCGCGGACCCCGGGCACCATTCGCGGCCATGCGCCCGAGTTGGGAGAGCACACCGCCGGGATTCTGGCGGCCGTGGGAATCGATGCCGCTGCCCAGGCGCAACTGCGGGCCGCCAAGGTGATTTGAAGCAAGAAAACAGCCGCCGCTGGAGCGATCAGCGGTTTTTTTCAGGCACGGGGAGAAAGGCGAAAAACGTCACATCCCCACCGAGAACATGGCCTCCAGATCGTGGCGGGAGTAGGCCTGGAAGGCGAGCATGGTCTCGGTTTTGACGATGCCGTCCAGGGCGAGCAGCCCCCGGGTCACCAGGTCGGCCAGGTCGTCGTTGGTTTTGACCCGGATGATGGCGATCAAATCGTATTTGCCGCTCACCGAGTAGACCTCCGAGATGCCGCTGATTGCTTGCATGTTTTCGGCAACCTGGTTGATCCGGTTGCGTTCGGCGTTGATCAGAATGATTGCTGTAACCATCGTGGCCCCTCAAGCTCCGATCCGCACAGCGGCCGGAGATAGATACCTTGCGAAAAAAAACGGCCGGGTGGCAACACCCGGCCGCAACCGTTTTATACCATTTCCTCTTGCCAATGCAGCGGGTTTTGGCGGGAGCATATTGAATTTTAATGAAAAAATATAAATATTTTTTGCATTAAAAAT
>WRKE01000200.1 GCA_009778235.1 Pseudomonadota bacterium | reverse complement strand
TTTTCATTGGTCATTGCTCGATCCATGGAGATTTCTCCCTGCGGTCGAAATGACGAAACAAGGGATGGTGTTCGGTGATGAATGACCGTATTAATATTCCATGACGCCAGTATAAGTCTATGCTACCCGCCTGAAAGGTGGCGGTTTTAACCTTTACTGCGGACGAATAAAAACAAAGAGGAGTCCACCGCACAATCGATAAAGATTACAAAATCTCCCGCAAATCGATGAGCTCAATCTTGTGGTTGCGGTTCGGGTCTTCCGGGGAAGGCCCCTCGGTCTGGATGATGCAACTGCCGGCCAGATGGTATTTCAGGGCGTAATCGCGGGCATAGTCGGTCCAGTCCGCCGGGTGGTTGAGTTCGTAGACGGGAAAGACCCCGTAGGAGAAGAGCAGTTCCCGGCAGGTTTTCTTGTTGGAGCTGACCGCCAGAACCCAGGTGGGCAGCCGGTAGCGCGACAGCCGCCGGGCAGTGAGGCCGCTGTCGGAGGGCGCGAGGATGGCGGCCACGGTACCGGCCTGGTTGACGATGTTGTTGACACTGGCGGCGATGTAGTCCACCTCGCCAGTGTAGATCGCTTGTTCATGGATTCTGCGATAGCGCTGCCGATTACAGTGGGGTTCAGTAACCACGGCGATCTGCGCCAGCATCCGGACCGCCTCCAGCGGGTAGCGGCCCGTGGCCGATTCCTCGGAGAGCATCACACAATCGGTGCCGTCGAGGATGGCATTGGCCACGTCGGTGGCCTCGGCCCTGGTGGGCCGCCGGTTGCTGGTCATCGATTCGAGCATCTGGGTGGCGGTGATCACCGGCTTGCCGAAGAGGTTGGCCTTGGCGGTGATCATTTTCTGCAGGATGGCTATCTCCTCGATCGGCACTTCCACCCCGAGGTCGCCGCGCGCCACCATCACCCCGTCGGTGGCCTCCATGATTTCATCGATCCTGGCCAGGATGGAGGCCCGCTCGATCTTGGCGATGATGAACGGCGCATAGCCCATCTCCGCTGCGGCCTGCCGCACCGCATGAATGTCGGCGGCACTGTTGACAAAGGACTGGCTGATGGCATCGACGCCGTTTTTCAGGGCGAACTGCATGCAGGCGCGGTCGTGCTCAGTGAAGGCGGAAATGCCCAGGTCGATGCCCGGCAGATTGAGCCCCTTTTTCGAGCGTAGCCTGCCGCCGACCAGTACCAGGCAATGGACCTCGTTGCCTTCGATCTCTTTCACCTGCACCTGGATCAGGCCGTCGTTAATAAACAAAATGTCGCCGGCCGACACGACGCGCGGCAGCTCCTTCAAGGTCACCGAGACCCGCTCGCCGGTGCCGACCACCTCCTCGGTGGTCAGGGTGAAGCGGGTGCCGATGGCCAGCTCGATCGATTCTTCGCCCAAAACGCCGATGCGGATCTTGGGGCCCGGCAGGTCGGCCATGATCGCCACCTTCCGGTCCATTTCGGCGGAGGCCTCCCGGATGCGGTTGATGGTGATGCTGTGCTCCCGGAAATCGCCATGGGAAAAATTGAGCCGGGCGATGGTCATCCCGGCTTCCAGCATCTGGCGCAGCATGGCCGGGGAATCCGAGGCCGGGCCGATGGTGCAGACCAGCTTGGTTTTGCAGAGGGGTAGGGAGAGGGCTCTGTTCATAGGATGGCGTTGGTTGTTGTTTAAGGGGCAGGCCGCAATCGACCGGATATTTTGCAGGCCTGCAAACCGCAGGGGGCCGGTGAATTCACGGCCATCACCTTGGCTTGCGGCCCGATGAACTGTAGCAAGAGTGCGGCATGGTTGCAACCCGCTGTTCTTTGTCGTCAGCCCGGTGGGATAAAGCCAGCCCGGGACTGGTCGATTAAGGTGCGCAGCCGCTCATCAATCGGGATCGGCTGGCCCTGGTCATCAATCTTGACAAAGACCATCCTGGTCGAACAGGCAACCTCCTCCGCGCCCTGGCCGAAATCAAGCAGCCGGGCCTCGATGTCGATGGTCAGCGAGGTGGTGCCGACCCGATGTACCCTGGCGTAGATGCGGACATGGTGGCTGATTTTGACCGGTCGCTTAAACAGCACCTCCTCCATTTTCAGGGTGACCATGGATTGGGTGTGGCAGAGATAGCCGGCAAAGGCTGCGCCGGCCTCGTCCAGCCAGGACAGCATGGTCCCGCCGAAGAGGTTGCCGTTGATCCCGATCTCACTGGCACGGCAGATTTTGGTGGCTACATAGTGCATGGGGTGCTCACAAATGGGTGGCGTGGCCGCCGGTGAACAGGTTGCGCCCGGCCATAGCGCATTGTATAAAGCTATCATAAGAGATCATCGCCGGAATGCCACGGGAAAATGGGACCTCTCCGGCGCGCGCATCGTTTGATGCGCAGAACCGTGCGCCTTTGCCACCTGATTTTGGATCAATCATGCCAGCACCGAAAAAAGACGCGGCCCTGCTCTTTGTCTGCGGCCAGTGCGGCTTTGCCAGTCGCAAATGGCTGGGCCGTTGTCCCGACTGTGGCGCCTGGGACAGCCTGAGCGAAGAGCGTCGGCCGGCCGCCAACAGGCCTGGTCGGGTGCCCGCCTCTGCCCAGCCCCTGGCCACGGCCGATGAGGAAGAGAGCCTTCGCCTGGTGACCGGCATCACCGAGATGGACCGGGTGCTGGGCGGCGGTATTGTACCCGGCTCCCTGGTGCTGATCGGCGGCGATCCGGGGATCGGCAAGTCCACCCTGATCCTGCAGCTGCTGGCCTCGCTGGCGGCCAAAAATATGCGGGTGCTCTACGTCACCGGCGAGGAATCCATGCGCCAGATCCGGATGCGGGCCAACCGGCTTAAGATCAGGGACGAGGCCATTTTCCTCTCCACCGAGAACTGCGTCGAGGCCATGATCGACCTGGCCGGCACCATGCGGCCGGCGCTGCTGGCGGTGGATTCGATCCAGACCGTGTACAGCGAAGAGGTCGGCTCGGCGCCGGGCTCGGTCACCCAGGTGCGCGAGGCCACGGCCCGGCTGATGACCCTGGCCAAGTCGAGCCACCTGCCGGTCCTGCTGGTTGGCCATGTCACCAAGGATGGCGCCATCGCCGGCCCCCGGGTTTTGGAGCACATGGTCGACACCGTGCTCTATTTCGAGGGGGATCGCGGCCAGGTGTTCCGCATCCTGCGCACGGTGAAGAACCGTTTTGGCTCGACCAATGAGATCGGGGTGTTCGAGATGCAGGAGAGCGGACTGGCCGGGGTGGACAATCCCTCAGCGCTTTTTCTGGCCGAGCGGCCAGTCAATGTGCCGGGTTCGGTGGTCATGCCCAGCGTCGAGGGGACCCGGCCGATCCTGGTCGAGGTCCAGGCGCTGGTCAGCCGTTCCAGCCTGGGCACGGGCCGGCGGACCGCCATCGGTGCCGACCCCCAGCGCCTGGCCCTGCTCACCGCGGTGCTGGAGAAGAAGCTGGGAGTCACCCTGTTTGATCACGACATCTTCCTCAACATCGCCGGCGGGATCAGAATCATCGAACCGGCGCTCGATCTCGGGGTGGTGGCGGCGCTTTTGTCCAGTTATTTCGAAAAACCCATCGACCCAGCCACGGTGGTGTGCGGCGAGATTGGCCTGGCCGGCGAGATCCGGGCCGTGGGACAGATGGAGATGCGGCTGCGCGAGGCCGGGCGGTTGGGCTTTTCCACCTTTTTCATGCCCGAATCCTCTGCCCGGCAACTGCGGGGCAAGAAAAAAGAGGGCATGCGGCTGGTGCCGGTACGCACCGTGGCGGAGATGGCTGAACAACTGTTTTAGACCCTGCCAGGCGTCCGCTTGTTCGGCCCGTTGCTGCCTGTTTTCCGGCAGAAAAAGGAGTTTTGGATGGAACACGCGATAGAGACCAATATCGCCGTGCTTGGCGGCGGTCCAGGCGGCTACACCGCGGCCTTTCGCGCCGCTGACCTGGGGCTTTCGGTGTGTCTGATCGAGCAGGGCTTGCGGTTGGGCGGCGTTTGTCTCCATGCGGGCTGCATCCCGTCAAAGACCTTGCTCCATGCGGCAACGGCGTTTGAGGAGGCGCGGGCCGGGGCTGCCTTTGGCCTGCGGTTCGATGGCCTGCGGATCGATATCGAACCGCTGCGGGCCCACAAGACGAAAATTATCGAACAACTGGCCGGTGGCCTGGACAACCTGGCCAAGGCCCGTACAATCACCCGGCTCACCGGCCGCGGCCGCTTTACCGGCGACCAGACCCTGGTGGTCGATTCTCCGGTGGGGAGTACCAGGGTACGGTTTAGCCAGGCCATCATCGCCACTGGATCGCACCCGACCTCCTTGGTCACCGCGCCGCGCGATCCCCGGATCTGGGATTCCACCGTGGCCCTGGCCCTGCCCGCGGTGCCGCCCCGGCTGCTGATCGTGGGCGGCGGCATCATCGGGCTGGAGATGGCCCAGGTGTACCACGCCCTGGGCGCCGGCATCACCATGGTCGAGACAGAGTCCCAGATCATTCCGGTTGCTGACCGTGATTTGGTGCAGCCGCTCTTTTTGCAGCTCAAAAACAAGTATCGGATTTGGACCGGGACCAGGGTGGCAACGATGACGGCCCGGCCAGAAGGCATCGAGGTGGCGTTGACCGGCGGGACCGAGGCAATCGAACTGTTTGACGCGGTGCTGGTGGCGGTGGGCCGGAGGCCCAACCTCGAGGGTATTGGCCTTTCGGCGCTGGGCCTGGCGCCCGATCAACAGGGTCGCCTGGTGGTTGACGGCCAACTGCGGACCGCCAGGTCCCATATCTTTGCCATCGGCGATGTGACCGAAGGGCCGATGCTCGCCCACAAGGCCATCCACCAGGGCAAGACAGCCGCCGAGGTGATCGCCGGCCTGCCCGCGACCTTTGCGCCCGTGGCCATCCCCTCGGTGGCCTATACCAATCCCGAGGTGGCCTGGGTGGGTCTGACCGAGCGGGAGGCGGCCCGGCAAGGGATAGCCTGCGTCAAGGGCAAATTCCCCTGGGGCGCCAGTGGCCGGGCGCTTACCGCCGGGGCAGGCAACGGGGTGAGCAAGGCGTTGTTCGCCGGCGCCGGCGGCCACCTGCTCGGGGCCGGCATCTGCGGCCTCAATGCCGGCGAATTGATCCATGAGGCGGCGCTGGCCCTGTCTCTGGGAGCCACCGCCGAGACCATTGCCCGCACCGTGCACGCCCATCCCACCCTGGCGGAGACCTTTGCCGGGGCGGCCGGGGTGGTTTGCGGCTCAGCCACCGACCTGCTGCCCAGTAAGCCGAGAAAATAAACAGCGGCAAGGGCGCGACTCGTCTCCGACCCGGTTTTGATTGAAGCAGAGGAGGGAAGATGGTAACCAAGACCCCACCAATGACCGTCCCGGTCTATTCCACCGAACAGGGCAGGTTATGTCCGGGCTGCGGCCAGCCAGTCGCCTCTTGCGCCTGCAAGGCAAACCTGGCTGTTGTTCAGGGCGACGGCATCGTCCGGGTGGGACGGGCCACCAAAGGGCGCAAGGGCAGCGGGGTAACGGTGGTGACCGGCCTTGCCCTGAACCCGGAACAGCTCCAGGCCTTGGCCAGCCGTTTGAAAAAGCAGTGTGGTGCCGGGGGCGGTGTCAAGGAAGGGAGCATCGAGATCCAGGGCGAGCACCGCGATCTCCTGGTGACCACCCTGCAACAGATGGGCTACACCGTCAAACGGGCGGGCGGCTGAAGCGCGCCTTAAGCCCCCATCATTCATTTGCCGTCCGGCAAGGCTTTTTATATTTGCCGGAAGCAGTGCGAATCAACCGGCCGCCCGCGGCCTACATCGGTCTTTCATCCCCGCCAAGGAGCAAGTTGCCATGTTCTGGTCCTATCCCCTCGCCTTTGCCAAAAATTTTCTCGGGCCTGCCCCGCTCTGGTATAAGCTGGTCATCGTCTTGTTTTTGATCGCCAATCCGGTTTTGCTCAAGGTCTGTGGACCGTTCATCGCTGGTTGGGTGCTGATCGGCCAATTCATCTTTACCCTGGCCATGGCCTTGAAATGCTATCCCTTGCCGGCCGGTGGCCTGCTGGCCCTTTCGGCGGTGGCCATCGGCATGACCAGGCCCGAAACGGTCTTGCAGGAGGTGCTGGCCAATTTCGAGGTGATCCTGCTCTTGATCTTTATGGTGGCCGGCATCTATTTCATGACCGATCTCCTCAGGTTCACCTTCACCCGCATCCTGATCAAGGTCCGGTCCAAGGCCGCGATCTCGTTGCTGTTCTGTTTGGCTGGCGCCTTTCTCTCCGCCTTTCTCGATGCGCTCACGGTCACGGCGGTGATCATTGCCGTGGCCTACGGTTTCTACGACATCTACCACCGCTCTGTTTCCGGCCGAGGCAGCGACGACACGCTCCACGATCTGACCAGCGACCTGGCGCTCAAGGAGCAAGAGCAGGATGATCTCAAACAATTTAGAGGGTTCCTCCGCAACCTGGTGATGCACGGCGCGGTCGGCACCGCGCTCGGTGGGGTATGCACCCTGGTGGGCGAGCCGCAGAACCTGCTGGTGGGCAGTGTCATGGGTTGGCAGTTTGCCACCTTTTTCCTCAAGGTGGCACCGGTGAGCCTGCCGGTGCTGG
>WRKE01000199.1 GCA_009778235.1 Pseudomonadota bacterium | reverse complement strand
TGCTTGATCATTCTGTCGTTCTTGCTGCCAAATATTTTGGCAAGGACCTGTCCAACCATTATGGTTCTCCCACTAAGGGTCTGATTTTGTTATGAAGTGATCGACAACTGAGCAAGTCGCTCATGGACGGGCGGCAAGCCCCGTACGGATCAGGGCATCCTCGTCGCAGTCGGGAAATTTGGGGCAATGGATGCAATCACTCCAGATCTTGTGCGGCAAATCCTGCTTGTCCCGGTCCATAAACCCGAACTTGCGGAAAAACGGAGCCTGGTAGGTGAGCACGAACACCTGATTGATCTCCAGGCTCCTGGCCTCGTCCAGGCAGGATTCGACCAACATGGCGCCGATGCCGCTTTGCTGCCGTTCCTCGGCCACGGCCAGCGAACGGATTTCCGCCAGGTCGTCCCAGCAAATGTGGAGGGCGCATATCCCATACACGGTCCCACCCTCCTCGTAGACGATGAAATCGCGCAGGTGGTCGTACAGAGAGCTGATCGAGCGGGGCAGCATCAATCCCTTATTGGCAAAGGTGGTGAGCAGGGCATGAATGGGTCGGACATCACCCATGCGGGCGGGTCTGATCCTGCCCGTTTTCGCGTCGCTTTTGCGTTCGATTGCCATTCCTCCTCCTCTCGTCTCTCGGCACTGCCCGGACGTTCAACTAAAAATCATCGGCTGGGGGCGACTGGGGCGCTGGCGCGGACGCCCCGGTCAATGTGTGATACAGCCACCAGTTGCCCAATCCGATTGTCGTGCCGATCAGCAGCAGAAAGAACACCCGCGGCAGCGATCCAGGTGCGAGTAAGAGCAGCAGGACCAGGGCCACCGCCGCGCCATACGCGCCCCCGGATGCCAGGGTCAGAGTGGTCGGCATCCATTCGGGGAACTTCCTGGCCAAAAATCCGCACACCGGCTTGGCCACGGCAAAAAAACAGCCGTAGGAGCAGAGCAGCAGGGGCAGCAATCCGTACACGCCCCAGGTCACCAGGGTTTTGTGCAGGGTCAGGTTCTGTGGCAGCACCCCAGACTTGATCAAAACCAGGGTCACCATGGTGATGGCGTGGGCCAGAAAGAAAAAAAACAGAGGCATCACCGCCGGCACGTAGATAATCAGATACTTTTTTAGATGGTGGCCAATGGCCTTGCGCACCGCCGATATCGGAGAAACCCGTGCCCGCTTGGTGTTGCGGCGTTTCTTTTTGTTTTTCATTGCTGGCGACGGCATAAAAAATGAGGTCATGGAGCCGGTATTCGTTGCTGCCGGTTCAGGGAACCGTCTTCCGACCCGGGTCCTGACGAGAATGTTTTGGGTGATTCACTCCCCTGCGCCGTCGGTACGGGCCGGGGCGGCAGCAGAATAGTCTGCCCCGCCCAGACCCCGAGCAGGAACATCCACAAAAAAAGACAAAAACAGACTACCACCAGCCCAAACATTCCCCGCCAGCCCAATTCAAGGCGAAAGGCCTTGGGCTGGACAGTCTCGGCTTGCGGCCTGACTTGGCGTCTAAACAGTCCCACAGCCTTTTACGATGATCCCAGCGGCGCACCGGGTGGAGCCGTCGGCTGCCAAGTACGATCGCACCGGATAATGTGTAAGGAATGCACCGGGAAAAGCAAATACAAAAAACAAAAAAACATGATTCCCCCTCCCCGGCTACATGCTCTCCGGTGCGGTCAACCCGATCAGATGCAGGCCATTGCGCACAACCCGCCTCAAGCCGCCGCACAGCGCCAAACGCGCCGCGGTCAACTCGCGGTCACCAGTTAACACTTTGTGCTTATTATAGAACCCGTGAAATTGCGCGGCCAGCTCCATCAGATAAAAGACCACCCGATGGGGTGCCAGGTCGGCCGCGGCACCGGCCACCATGGCCGGATAATCGGCCAGGAGCTTGAGCAAGGCGTGTTCCTCCGGCTCGACCAGCCGTGCAAGCGTCTGCTCAGTCAGGCCGGCCGCCCTCCCCTGTTCCGCCGCCATTTTCTCGATGCTGCACAGCCGGGCGTGGGCATATTGGACATAATAGACCGGGTTTTCCTGGCTCTGCTTTTTAGCCAGATCAAGGTCGAATTCGATTAAGTTGTCGGGCTTGCGCATCAGGAAAAAAAAGCGCAAGGCATCGGGCCCGACTTCATCCACCAATTCGTCAACCGTGACAAAGGTGGCTTTGCGGGTCGACATCTTCACCTGCTTGCCGTCGCGCAGCAGGGTGACGAACTGGTAGAGGATCACGGTGATCCGGGAATCATCAAAGCCGAGCGCCCGGACACCGGCGAGCACGTCGGGTACGGTGGCGATATGGTCGGAGCCGAACACATTGACCATCCAATCGTACCCGCGCTTGAACTTGTCGCAGTGGTAGGCGATGTCCGGCAGCCGGTAGGTGGGCTCGCCGCTGCTCTTGACAATCACCCGGTCCTGCTCCTGCCCCAGCCCGGTGGTCGCAAACCAGGTAGCGCCCTCCTTCTCGTACACCAGCCCCTTGGCCCGCAGTTCGTCGACCACCTGGTAGATCCGGCCATCTTCATAGAGGGTATGCTCGTTGAAATAGGTGTCAAAGCCGATCCCAATCCGCTTCAACGTGGCGTCAATGTCGGCGAAAATGGCCTTCTGGGCCCGATCCTTGAAGAGATCAATCTCGGCGTCCTTAAATCCGTCACCGGCCTCGGCAATCATCGCCCGGGCGATGGCGTAGATATAGTCACCCTGGTAGCCGTCTTCGGGAAAATCGTTGGCCAGGCCAAGCGATTCCAGGTAACGGGCCCGGGTCGACTCGCCAAGCACCCGCATCTGGCGGCCGGCATCATTAAAATAGTATTCCCGCTGGACCGCATAACCGCTGGCCTCGAGCACCCGGGCGATGGCATCGCCAAGCACGGCATTGCGGCCATGGCCGACGCTCAGCGGCCCGGTGGGATTAGCGCTGACGAACTCCACCAGCACCCGGCGGCCGCAACCCGCATCATTGCGGCCGAATTGTTCGTCCTGGGCGTGGATGGGCGCCAGCACCGTGGACCAGATGGTCTGGTCGAGGAAGAGGTTGATGAAGCCAGGCCCGGCGATCGAAACCCGCTTAATCATCGGTTCTCCGCCTAGAAGTTCCGCCATGGACGCGGCCAGATCACGGGGTTTGCGCTTGTCGATGCCGGCCGCCACCATGGCGAAGTTGGTGGAAAAATCCCCCTGCCCCTCGCGCTTGGGCACCTCAATGGTGTATCGTCCCGCAGCACCATCGCTCCAAAGCCCCTGCTGTACGCCCGTGGCGAAACAGCGTTCGACCATGGCTTTAATCTGTGATTTTATCATAATTTTTCTCTTGGCAAAAGGCAGCCTCTCCTCTAATCAACCATCACCCGCGCATTCAACTGGCCGAACAGACACAACACCTCGTAGCTGATGGTCTCCATCCAGCCGGCAATCTCGTCGGCCGTGATCTCCTCCTGCCCCTGTCGACCCAACAGCACGACCTCGTCCCCCACCCGGGGTTCAGGCAGGTCGGTGACGTCGACCAAGGTCAGGTTCATCGAGACTCGGCCAACCACCGGGGCCCGGTGGCCGTTGATCAAAACCTGCGCCTGGTGGGTCAGATTGCGCAGGTAACCGTTGGCATACCCCACCGGCAGCACGGCAATCGTGGATAGTCTCGCGGTGGTGAACAGGTGGTTATATCCCAGGCCGCTGCCTGCGGGAACACGGCGCACCTGGATGATCCGGGTGACATATCTCATGGCCGGTCGTAGCCGCGGCGGGGCGGCCTGGGCAGCGCCGGCGGCCCCGTCCGGGTAGTATCCGTACAGGGCGATGCCCGGTCGGACCATGTCGAGCCGGGCGCCGGCAACATAAAATAATCCACCGGAATTGGCAAGATGGAGACAGCATTTCCCGCAGTTCAAGTCCGCCAGCATTGCGGTCGTCTGCTGAAAGATGCTCAACACCTCGGCGGAGCTGCCCGATTGGCGATCATCGGCTGAGGGAAAATGCGCCATGACGCCATCAAGACGCAGGTGGGATGCGCCAAGCACCGCCTGGACCAGATCGCGGAAATCGGCAGGGAGGGTACCCTGGCGGCCCATGCCCGCGTCCATCTTGAGATGCACCCCGAGTTCAATGTTGCTTTCGCAAGCCTGGCGGGACAAGGCCGCTACAATTGAGCCATCGGCCACCACCGGGGTCAAACGGGCATTGACGATGTCCGGCAGGGTTTGCTCCACCACCCCGACCAGGACCAGCACCGGCTGGGTGATCCCGGCCTGGCGCAGTTGCACCCCCTCAGCCGCCTCGGCCACCCCGAAGGCCGCCGCTCCCTGGCTGGCGAAAATCCGGGCGCACTCGATCATACCATGGCCATAGCCGTTGGCCTTGACCAGCGGCATGATGGCCGCCTCACCGGCCATTTGCCGACAAATCTGAAAATTATGGATCAGTGCCGAACGGCTGATTTCAACTCGATTAAGCGATTCCATGGCGGTGTATTCGGTGATACCATTCTCGCCAACCCAGCCGGCTGGACAGGCACAACGACCAGCCAACAGCCCCGTAGAGGATACCGATCAGCGGCCCTGGCTGCGTCAGGTTACGCAGCCCAATGCCCGTGACCATCATCAACAGGACCAACAGCCAGGTCTTCCAGGAATAGACAGCCCCCAAACAGGTTCTGTCCTGAAAATGGATGATGCGGTCCAAGGAGCGCCGGGCAATCTTGTCGAGGATGAACAGCGACTTCAATGTGCCGAGCAGACCGGCGACCAAAAACAGCAGCCTGCCCCGTCCCGGATCACACCATCCCCAGCCGCGTACCATGAGCAGCATGCCGATGGTAGTCCACAAAAATGGGGCGGCAAACAAATGAACCGTGCGCGAAACGCCGGGTTTGGTCAGGAGTGCCATTGCTCCTTGCTCCGAGAATGCCCTGCCCTAGAAACAAGATAAGCCCATCCCCAGCAAGGGATGGGCTCACTCATCGACTCGGTAGACCGGGTGCGATCAGATTTCGGTAACAGTGATGGCGCTTTCGGGGCAAACCTCAACGCAGGTCTCGCAACCCAGGCACTCATCGGAATGCACCGGCTCGGCCTTGCCACCCTGCATCTCGAAAACCTGCGCGGGGCAAGCGTTTACGCATTCTTCATCGCCAGAACATTTGTCTTTATCTACAACGATTTCCCACATGACCCAACCTCCAAAAAAAGAATTAAAGGTGCTTAGATAATACAAGGCACAAAACCAACTTTTCATAAAAGACAGGCTATGGTTTGTCAAGCGAAAAGACATGGACGAACCTCAGGGAGAACGCCGCCTTGCCGGACCTAAGCCCCCTTGACAAACCAGTCGCGAGGTGGCGGCAACCTGGTCGATGCCCCCTCGATTTTTTTTTTGGTTTGCAGGAACGGGAAACAGAGGTACAAGAAGTTCATTTTTATTCATTCAATCCGAGGTCCCTTACGCCATGGCTCAAAAAAAACAAGCCCAGCGGAGCAAGACAGTCCCCTCTCCGGAAACCGGGGAACAGGCGATGATCGCGGCCATTTTAGAAGGCAGTCCAGAGGCCGTAGGGGTAGCGGTGCTCCGCCTTGACTGCGGCTGCCGCAAGATGGCGGCCGTCAACCAAAACGGCGATCCGGCCAGCAAGATCATCATGTACCGGGACAACGCCCAGTCCGTTTGCGACCAATGCAAGGATGACCAAGGCAATGTCCAACGGGTGATCAAGCAATTCATCAGTTGGAAGAAACCGGAGCCGGATCATGCCACCATGATGATGATCAGCACCAAAGTATTGGGCAATTAACCACCCGTTTGCCAACGAACCGCCCCTTCCGGGTCGCTTATCACTCTCGTCACCCGGTCCACGCCTGCCATGCTTGCCGATTATCCCCGCACCTCTCCCATGACCATCGCGCTTCGGCCCCTGCTGAATCCCTTGTTCCGACAATTACGCGAGGGCATCTCCGAATTTACCTTTGCCAATCTTTTTTTATTCCGGGCCACCCATAACTATCGGGTGACTACCCTGGCCGACGGCACCATCGCCTTCCTCGGCCGGGACGGCGGCCTGCCCTTTTTCATGCTTCCCTTTGCCCTGCCGGATGCCACCTTGCTCGACACCATCTTCAAAGACCACGGCATGCTCAAGTGCGCCTCCGCCGCTCAGGCACGGCTCCTGGCGCAACAGGGCTACCGGGCCGAGGAAGACCGGAACAATTTCGACTATTTATACCGGAGGCAAGACCTGGCCCTGCTGGACGGACGCAACTATCACAAGAAACGCAACCTGATCAAGGCCTTTACCAGCTCACATACCTTTGCCGCCAAACCGCTGCGCACCGAGTTGCAGGAAGATGCCCTGCGGGTGCTCGAGGATTGGCGGCAGGGGGCGGACACGCCCGGCGATTATGAGGCGGCGCGGGAGGGGGTCGAGCTGATGGGCCAGCTTGAGCTCTGCGGAGGCATCTACTATGTCGAATCGCAGCCAGTAGCCTTTGTCCTCGGCGAGGAGGTGGCCGGAGGAGCCAGCTACGCCGTCCACTTCGAAAAGGCCTCTCCCGGATACAAGGG
>WRKE01000198.1 GCA_009778235.1 Pseudomonadota bacterium | reverse complement strand
TGCGGCAGGACATGGATGATCTGCTGGTTGTCCGATATCTTGACCGTCTGGGCCGCCTGGATAACGGCCTCGATGTCCTGTTCCTTGATCTCCTGGTTATTGATGGCAATGATGCCCGGCGAATTGAAGCCCTTGATGTGATTGCCGGCGATGCCGACATAGACCGACTCGATGTCGCAGCCGGCCATGTCCGAGGCGGCTTCCACCGCCTGACGGATCGATTTGACCGTGGATTCGATATTGACCACCACCCCTTTCTTCATACCCGACGAGGCGGCGGTGCCGACCCCGATGATCTCCATCCGGTCTTCGAAGACCTCGCCGATCATGGCGCAGACCTTGGTCGTGCCTATATCCAGACCCGCGACCAGTTCTCCAGGCTCACGCGGTTCGCGCTCTTCAAATGATTCACCCATCAACTTGGACTCCGGTAACCAAGACTTTATCATCGAAATAGTCCATTCGAATTTCTTTAACGCCATCCACCTGCTTCTTCGCGTACAACTGTTCAAGCACCTTGATCAGCCGGTTATATTTCAACGGGAACCGATCCACCCCGAAATAGACCGGAAAGGGACGGTCCACCAAATACAGAATCAGACCCTGCTTCTGATCGACATGGATCTCAGAAATCGCCTGGATGGGCAAGATGGCATTGCCCTTGGCCGCCATACCCAGCAGGCTGCAGGCCGCATCGGCCAGCGTGCCCCTGGCCAGGCGGCCCGCTTCCACATCCTTGTCGGAGCGAATGCCGGTGATCACCGGAAAATCCAGCTCTTGCCCCAGGCCAGCCTCAGCAAACAGCCGCCCGGAACGGTTGATATAGTACAGGCGGCGCTCCTTGGCCTCCTCCAGGTTCACCAGGGCAAACGGTTGATGCTCAACCACCGTGATCTCCACCGCCGAGGGCCAGTTGGTCTTGACCTCCGCCCGTTCCACCCAGGGATGGCTTTCGATCCGGGCAGCAGCAGCCCTGGCGTCAAACCGCAGCAGGCTCCCCCCTTGCTGCAATCCGGCAAGATCGAGAATCTGCCGCTGGGTGGCGACACCGGTGCCGGTCACCTTGATATCGGTCAGTTGGAAAATGGTCGACTTAAACAGCAACAGGGTCGCACTCCAGATCCCCATGCCCACGATGGCCACCAGCAGTCCGACCAAGACAGCGCCCCTGAACAGCCGTTTCCATTTCCACAGCCGCTGCGCTCCAGTCACCATGGCTGGCTGCCGGCGCGATTTGTCGAGCCCGTTCTTTTTCCGCCGAAACAGCCAGGAAAAGCTTTTTTTATTCTTGCCAGGCTTTGCCCTGGTGCTGGGGGAATGGGACGATGTCTTCAGGGGAATGTAGATCGCCATCGCTCCGTCCTCGGGTCCCTGTCTAGTAAATATGCACCTCAGGCTCCAAGTGGATGCCTGAATGCGCAAAAACCTTCTGTTGCACCTCCTCCATCAGTCCAACGATATCCTCGGGCACCGCCCCGCCAATATTGACCAGGAAATTGGCATGCTTGGGCGACACCATCGCCCGGCCAATGGTCATCCCCTTCAAGCCCGCCTGTTCAATCAGACGGCCGGCAAAATCGCCGGGCGGATTCTTGAAAAACGAACCCGCCGAGCCCATCCCCTGGGGTTGGGTACTCCGCCGCTGGGCGATGATCTCCCGGCATTGCTCGGTCACCTGGCGGCCGTTGGCGGCTTGCAGACGAAACACGCCTCCGGTGATCACCATCCGCACCTGGGGCTCCGCGGGCAGACGGGTGGAACGATAGCTAAAGACCGCCTCTTCACGGGTTATCTCCGCCGGTTCGCCCTGCTCATTCAGGCAAAAGACCACGGTAAGCGCATCGCCGATGGCGTGGCCGAAGGCGCCGGCATTCATGCGGATGGCCCCGCCGACACTGCCAGGAATGCCGGCCATGAATTCCAGGCCGCCGAGATTGCTGCGGGCGCACCATCCCAGCAGGGCGGCCAGGTTGCATCCGGCTGAGACCTTCACCAAGAACGAGTCGCCGTCCCGCTCGCACTGGTTGGTCCGCACCGTGCCGCGCAGCCTGATGAAGACGCCCTCCCGGTAGCGGCCGGTCACCAGGATGTTGGAACCGCCGCCGACCACATGCCAGGCGATGCGTTCCCGGTGCAGCCACCGCAGCAGGCCCGCCAACTCTTCCACGCTTTCGGTTTCGACCATGGCCTCGACAATGCCGCCGGCGCGGAAGGTGGAATAGGCCGCCATATCGACATTCCACCGTATTAAGCGGCAGAGCGAGGCGAGTTCGAGTTGCTGCTGGCTGTTCATCGCTGCTCACCGGCAAGCCGGTCATCCCGGGCTTGATCCGACTCCGCGAGCAGGGTCAGCAACTGTTCTCCGGCGCGGACGATATTGCCGGCCCCCAAGGTCAGCACCAAGTCTCCGGGCGCGATCAACGGCAACAGGGGCTGGACCTGCCGCACCAAATGGGGGATGTAGTGGGTCTGCCGCTGGCCATGCTTTTTGATGGCCTCCTGCAGCCGTTTTGAAGTGACCCCCTCAATCGGCTGTTCACTGGCCGCATAGATGTCGGTGAGCACCAGCACGTCGGCGCGGCGGAAGGCAGTGACGAAATCGTCGAACAGTCCCTGGGTGCGGGTATAGCGGTGGGGCTGAAAGAGCACCACCACCCGCCGCTCCGGCCATCCTTCGCGCACCGCATCAAGGGTGGCCCGGATTTCGGTGGGGTGATGGCCATAATCGTCCACCACCAGAACGCCGCCGGCCTCCCCCTTGACCTGAAGTCGACGCTGCACGCCCTGGAATTTCTCCAGTCCACGGGCAATCACCGGAAAATCGATTTCCAGCTCCAGGCCGACACAGACCGCGGCCAGGCTGTTGTAGATCAGGTGCCGTCCAGGCCGGTTGAGGCGGATGGCACCCAGCTCGCCGGCACGGCTGCGGACCGTAAAGGTGGAGGTGCCGTTGCCGGTGACGATCTTGATGGCCTGGAGATCGGCCTGTTCGGTCAGGCCGTAGGTGATGATGCGTTTTCCGATCCGGGGCAGGATCTGGGCGACATGGTCGTTGTCGATGCAGACCACGGCCACCCCGTAAAAAGGCAGACGATCGATGAATTCCAGGAATATATCCTTGATGTGCTCGATATCTCGGTAGTAGTCGAGATGCTCGAGATCGATGTTGGTCACCACCTCGATGACCGGCGACAGCTTGAGGAACGAACCATCGCTCTCATCGGCCTCGGCGACCAGAAATTCGCCCGCGCCCAGCTTGGCGTTACTGCCCAGGCTATGCACCTTGCCGCCGACCACCACCGTGGGATCGAGGCCCGCTTCGACCAGCACCGCGGCCACCATCGAGCTGGTCGAGGTCTTCCCGTGGCTGCCGGCCACGGCGATGCCGTATTTCTTCAGCCGCATCAACTCGGCCAGCATCTCGGCGCGCTGCACCACCGGCACATGCGCCTCCTTGGCGGCGAGCACCTCCGGGTTGTCAGCCGGGATGGCGGTGGAGGTCACCACCACCTCTGCCCCTGCCACCCAGCCCGCCTCATGGCCCTGATACACAACCCCGCCCAGCTGTTCCAGCCGCTTGGTGGTGTCGGTGGACCGCAGATCAGAGCCGCTGACCTTGTATCCCAGACTCAGCAACAGCTCGGCGATGCCCGACATGCCGATGCCGCCGATACCGACAAAATGGATATGCTTGGTCTTTCTGTACATGAAGGCGCTATATTGATGAGGAGAAGATTATTTTCGCCGTTTTCGGCGAGCAACGAGTTGAATGCATGCCTCCACGATCCGATCCGTGGCATCCAGCATGGCCATGGCCTTCATGCCGGCCGCCATTGTATGTAACTCTTCCTTGTTCCGCAAGCGTTCGCTGATGGTGCTGGCAAGAATTTCGCCGGTCAAACTGGATTGGGGCAGCAGCCGGGCGCCACCACCATTTACGTAATATTTCCCATTCGTTACCTGATGGTCGTCAGCCGCGAACGGATAGGGGATCAGCAGGGAGGGCAGCCCCATGGCCGCCAGCTCGGCACAGGTAGTCGCCCCGGCCCGGGAGACCGCCAGATTGGCCCGGCCATAGACCTCGGCCATGTCCCGGATAAAGGCCGACACCTCGGCCTCAACCCCAAGCTGGGTATAGCAGTTGGCCACCTGCTCACGGTCGGCCTCGCCGGTCTGATGGATCAGGCGAAAGGGAACTTTTTGTGTGTGCAGTCGTGCCGCGGCCTCCATCATCAGCATATTGACCCGGTGCGCCCCTTGGCTGCCGCCGAGGACCAGCACGGTCGGCACGGCTGCCGCCTGTTTCTCCCGGCCAGCCGCCATCAGGATCGCCCGCCGCAGGGGATTGCCGGTTTGGATGGTCTTGCGCGGCGGGAAAGGCGGCGTGCACGGCAACGAGATCAGGATAAGGTCCGCCAGTTTGCCGGCCAGCCGATTGGTCATCCCCGGCACCGAATTCTGCTCGTGGATGGCTATGGGGACCCGCAGGAGCTTGGCCGCCAGCAAAACCGGGCCGGTCACATAACCGCCGACCCCGAATACCAGGTCCGGCCGGAAGCGGCGCATCATCTTAACGGCGGTTGCCACCGCGATTGGCATCATCCCCAGGCTGCGCAGCCGGTCAGCCCAACCGAGCCCCTTGACCCCGCCGCATTTCAAGGCCGCCAATTCGAAGCCAAGCCCGACCAGGGCCTGTTGGTCCAGCAAGCGCGAGGTGCCGATGAACAACACCTGCGACTCGGGCGCACGTTCACGCATCTCCTCAGCCACGGCAATGCCGGGGAAGAGATGCCCGCCGGTGCCGCCGCCAGCCACAATCAGGCGCATCGGCCTCTTTGCTCCATCGCAGCGGGCCGGAATCTGGCCGCCCATGCCGGCTGCCCCATGATGGCGAAAATTTCCTCGGTCTCAGCCATGACCGAAGCTAAACAGTCCGGACAATAGCCATGGGTCAGCCGCTCGTGTTCGGTCAAGAAAAAGTCCGCATACCATTGTCCTGCCAGTTCCACCCGATGACAGACGCAACACATCCGAATCATGATGCCCTCACCTCCCCGCTGTCCGTTCCTGGCCAAGCTGCAGCACCTGTTCAGCAAAAACTCGGCCCCGCTCCTCATAGCCGGAAAACATATCGAAACTGGCACAACCCGGTGCCAGCAAAACCAGATCTCCGCTGGTGGCAGCGGCCATGGCCCTTTGCACCGCCTCGGCCATGGTCCCCACGATTTCGACCGTCGCCACCGTTTCCAAGGCACTTTGAATCATCCCGGCCGCCTCACCCATAAGGATCAGGTGCTTGACCCTGCGCCCAACCACCTCCTTAAGCAAGGTATAGTCGCTGCCCTTGTCACGGCCGCCAGCGATGAGCACCACCGGGGATTCACAGCCGCCCAGGGCCGCCTCCAGGGCGCCGATATTGGTGGCCTTGGAATCATTGATGAAGCGGACGCCATCGATGGTGGCCACTTCGGCCATGCGATGGGCCGGCGGCTCAAAACTCAGCAGACCTCGGCCGATCGCCTCATATCCGCAGCCCAACTGGGCCACCGCCAGGACCGCGGCGGCTCCATTGAGTTGGTTGACCGAGGAATGCAGCCGGGTCGGACCGAGATCAAAGCACGCCTCGCCCTCCCCTTGTCCCCCTGTGCGCAGTTCCACCCGGCCGTCAACGATCCGGGCGGAACAATTTCCTCCCCGGCCGAAGGTATATCGCGCCACCCCCTCGCTCAACGGGGTGGCGGCGGCCTGCGGGTCGTCGGCGCCCAAGATGGCGCAATCGCCCGCGACCTGGTGGGCGAACAGTTTCTGTTTGGCGCCGGCATAGGCGGCAAAACTGCCGTGGCGGTCCAGATGGTCCGGCGACAGGTTGAGCAGCAGACCGACATCAGGCCGGAACAGGCCGGCCAGATCGAGCTGGAAACTGGACAATTCCAGCACCACGCAATCGTAGCTCCCCGGATGAGCGAAATAGTCCAAGAGCGGCGTGCCGATGTTGCCGCCGACAAAGGGGGTCTTATCCGCGGCCCGCAGCAGGTGGCCGATCAGGCTGGTAACCGTGGTCTTGCCGTTGGAGCCGGTCACCGCGATCACCGGCACTTGAAACTGCCCGGCGGCCAGCGCCAATTCGCCCAGAATCGGCAACCCCTGTTCCCGGACCGCCTGGAGCACCGGCAAATCCAGCGGCACCCCCGGACCAGGGATGACCACCTCAGAGCCAGTGAGAAAGGCCGCGGTGTGGCCACCATATTCCAGCGAAACTCCGTGTTCCTCAAGCCAGGCCACGGTGCTCGGCTCGATTTGCGTAAAATCACGCTTATCGGAAACCCGCACCCGGGCGCCTTGCGCCACCAGGTAGCGCACTGTGGCCAGCCCCGCCATCCCCAACCCGATCACCGCCGCTTGCACACCCTTGTGTATTTGCATGCGTTATCTCAACTTGAGGGTTGCCAGGGCCACCAGGCCCAGGATGATGGAGATGATCCAGAAACGGACCACCACCTTGGGCTCCAGCCAGCCCTTCTTCTC
>WRKE01000197.1 GCA_009778235.1 Pseudomonadota bacterium | reverse complement strand
CGGCGGGGAGGCGCTCACCAGCCATCCAGGAGCGGTCAGCTGGACCGGCGGCCTGGAGACCGGCTACCGCGCCTGCCTCTGGTCCCGCTTTGCCTCACGCATCCTCCTGGAGCTGGCCCGGTTCGACGCCCCCACCACCGATGCGCTTTATGCCCAGGCCAGCACCATCCTCTGGGACGACCACTTCACCTGGAAATCGACCTTTGCGGTGCACACCACCCTGGTCAACGCCGCCCTGACCCACAGCCAATTCGCCTCGTTCCGAGTCAAGGACGCCATTGTCGATCAGTTCCGCAAGCGGTTCGGCAAGCGGCCGGACGTTGATCCCCTGCATCCGGACCTACGCTTCCACCTCCATGTTCAGGGGACCGACGCCGTCCTCTCCTTCGATCTATCCGGCGACAGTCTCCACCGGCGCGGCTACCGGGTCGGCAGCGGTGAAGCGCCCCTGAAGGAGACCCTGGCGGCCGCCATTGTCAAGCTCTCCGGCTGGATCGACCGGACCGGCGACGAACCGGTGCTGCTCGACCCGATGTGCGGCAGCGGCACTCTGCTGATCGAGGCGGCCCTGATGCTCAGCGACAGCGCCCCCGGCCTGCTCCGCAAGACCTTTGGTTTCATGGCCTGGCACAAACACGACCCGCAGCTCTGGGACCGGCTGGTGCAAGAGGCGGTGGACCGGGAAAGCCAGGGGGTGCCCGCTGTCTGGCCGCAATTCATCGGCTATGACGCCGATCCCCTGGTGGTCGCCGCGGCCAGAAAAAACGTGATTGCCGCCGGCCTGCGCGAGGTGGTGGTGATCAAGCAACGCCAGTTGGCCCGGCTCAACAGCCCGGCACCGGCCGGCTGTCTGCTGACCAACCCGCCCTATGGCGAACGGCTGTCAGAGAAAGAGGCGATCAAATATCTCTATCGCTGCCTGGGTCGGACCTTCCGGGATCAGTTCGAAGGCTGGACCTTGGCGTTTTTCACCGCCAATCCCGATCTGGCCGAAATGACCGGCACCAGATGGCAGGAGCGACACCGGCTGTTCAACGGCCCGCTCAAATGCCAGTTGCTGACCGGCCGGGAAAACACCCTTAAGGAACAAGCCTTCCCTTGCTGGACCCCGGCTCCCCTGTCCGCCGGCGCGCCCGGCGAGGATTTCGCTAACCGGCTGATCAAGAATTGCGAGTCCCTCCTGCGAAGGGCGCAGGAAGAACAGGTGAGCTGTTTTCGCATCTATGACGCCGATATGCCGGAATACAACCTGGCCATTGACCTCTACGAGGAGTGGGTGCATGTCCAGGAGTACGCGCCGCCGGCCACCGTCGATCCGGCCAAGGCGGAGCAGCGGTTCGCCCTGGCCTTGCAGGTTATCCGCGCTGTCTTCGACGTGCCGCGCAGCCAATTGTTTATCAAGACCAGGAAAAAGCAGAAGGGATCGCAGCAATATCAGAAAAAGGAGGGAACCGGGACCCTGCAAGAGGTCCGGGAGGGGGGATGCCGCTTTCTGGTCAACTTCACCGACTATCTCGACACCGGCCTGTTTCTCGACCACCGCTTGACCAGGGAACGGCTGGGCACGCTGGCCCAGGGCAAGACCTTTCTCAACCTGTTCGCCTATACCGGTACGGCCACGGTCTATGCGGCCATGGGCGGGGCCACGGCCACCACCACGGTCGACATCCAAGCCACCTATCTCGCCAGGGCCCGGGCCAATCTGGCCCTCAACGGGTTCGGCGGACCGCAGCACCAGTTGATCGAGGCCGACTGCCTGGAGTGGTTGCAGCGCGCCCAGGAGCGGTACGGGCTGATTTTCATCGACCCGCCCACCTTCTCCAACTCCCGGCACCGCAAGCAGCACTTCGATATCCAGCAAGATCATCCTGACCTGCTTCGTCTGGCCATGCAGCGCTTGACCAAGGGTGGCCTTTTGATTTTCTCCAACAATTTCCGTAAATTCACTCTAGAGGAATCATTGAGCCGCGATTTTGCAGTCCAAGAGATCAGCGACCAGACCATTCCCTTTGATTTCCAGCGCAACCGCCGCATCCACCGCTGCTGGGAATTCCGCCATCACCCTTGAGCCCCTTTCATCCCCCAAAAGACTTGAGCGCCGTGTTTACCAATCCAGCCGAAGAGCTGGTCACGATCGTTGACCAGGACAACAACCCCATAGGCGCAGTCACCCGCCGGATCATGCGCCAGCAAAACCTGATCCACCGGGCCTCCTATATCCTGGTGTTCAACCGGGCAGGGCAACTGTTCATCCAGAAGCGGACCGCCACCAAGGATATCTATCCGGGATACTGGGATCTGGCCGCAGGGGGTGTGGTGCTGGCCGGCGAACCCTATCTGGAGTCGGCGCAGCGGGAGTTGCGGGAAGAATTGGGACTGACCGGAGTTAAACTGTCTTTTTTGTTTGACCAGTATTTCGAGGAGAGCGGCAACCGGGTGTGGGGCAGCATCTTTTCCTGCGTCAGCGAGGGTCCCTTCACCCTGCAGAAGGAAGAGATCGACTATGGCCGGTTTATTGATCTTGATGAGATCGAGGTCCTGCACCAAACAGAGCCGGTCACCCCGGACGGCATGGCCCTGCTCCGGCTCCTGCCGCACGATCGGATATGATGGGTTGTGGTGAAAAACATGCCGGCCAGTGGATGTTCCCGGCCGGCAACTCAACACGATACAGGTGGACAAAAACACCATTTCCCGCCTGGAAATTCGTCACTGGAGGTGTACATGCCAGATTGGAACCCTGATCTGTACTTGGAATTCGAGCGGGAAAGAACGCAGCCGTCCATTGATTTAACCATGAAAATTATGCTGGATCAGCCCCGGCGGATCATCGACCTTGGTTGCGGGCCGGGCAACAGTACCAAGGTGCTGAAAGCTAGATGGCCGCAGGCCGAGATCGCCGGCCTGGACAGCTCAAAGACCATGATTGCCGAGGCCAGGGCAAAAGACCCGGCAATTGAGTGGATATGCGCGGATGCCTCCAGCGATTTATCCCGGCTGGGCAGCTTTGACCTTATTTTCTCCAACGCGGCGCTCCAATGGATGCCGAATCATGAACGACTGCTGCAGAATCTTTTCAATATGCTGAACACGGGCGGGGTCCTGGCTGTTCAGGTTCCGGCTACGGCTCGTATGCCCGTGCGGATTGAACTGGGCAAACTCGCCGGGTCAGACAAATGGAAGGGCCGTTTTACCGGCCTCAATCCTGGGGTTTCAATACATGGGCCGGAATTTTACTACGATATTGTTTGCGGGCTGTCCGCTGAAGTTGAGGTGTGGGAGACCCGATATTTCCACGTGATGAACACCCACGCGGCCATTGTCCAATGGTACAGCAGCACCGGGATGAGACCCTATCTGGACTGCTTGCAAGAGGACGGATTGCGCGCCGAATTCCAGACGGATCTCGAGCACGCCCTTAAGGATGTTTATCCGCTTCAGGCGGACGGCAAAATTTTGTTCCCGTTTACCAGGATCTTCTTCACGATCAAAAAAAGAAGCGCCTATACACGAGAGTCAGCAAGTTAGATTGGAGCCGGATGGGTTGCGCGTCGCCCGCAATGCCGTGGGTTCCCAGGCTCAAGCGTTGGGGTTCGCTACGCTCTTATACCCAACACGCCATGCCGGGCACCACGAACTGCGGGAGAGAGGTCAGGCTTGCCTTCCCATACTCTGACGTGGAAACGTATCAAGATGCATCAAACCGCCTGCTCTGATGGGCAGCAATAACCGACGTACATTACAAACCCGGCCGCCTGCCCCTGAAATCCGCCTACCCCTGCCAGCCGTCCTGGTCCCACAGCATCAACAACCGGCCGATGCCGGCCGTGGCCAGCTCCGCCATGGCGGTGAACAACTCCGGCCTGAAGGGGGCGCCCTCGGCGGTGGTCTGCACTTCGATCCAGCGCCCGTCGCCGCTCATGACAAAGTTGGCGTCGACATCAGCAGCTGAGTCCTCGCTGTATTCCAAATCCAGCACCGGCTGCCCGCCGACCACCCCGGCGCTGACCGCCGCCACCGGCAACAGCGGCGGCATGGCGGCCAGTTTGGACTGGGCCACCAGCTTGCCAATCGCCATCCGCACCGCCAAGGCCCCCCCGGTGATCGAAGCGCAGCGGGTGCCGCCATCGGCATTGAGTACATCGCAATCGACCCGGAAGGTGCGTTCCCCCAAAAGCCGCAAATCAACCATCATTCGCAAAGATCGGCCGATCAACCGCTGGATCTCGTGGGTCCGGCCGGAAAGCCCGGATATTGCCTCCCGCCGGCCGCGGCTGTGGGTGGCGCAGGGCAGCATCCCATACTCGGCGGTGATCCATCCCTGGCCCCGGTCCTTGAGAAAGGGCGGGACCTTCTCCTCGACCGTCACCGCGCAAAGCACATGGGTCCGGCCCATCTGGATCAGCACCGAGCCATCGGCATAGGGTTGAACGCCGTATTCGATATTGACCTGCCGCAGGCCATTGGCAAGACGCTGACCATTACGCATGGTTCCTCCCTTGATGGGTCAAAGCTTAAAACATCACCGCCGGCAAGGCCGAGATCAGAGAATCACCAGGGTAATGCCGGGATTGGCGCGATTAAGGTCGCGGTGTCCGACCAGAAAAGGAAAGCGGCGCAGCAGATGTCTGCCGCGTTTGGAACGGCCCTCGAATTCCTCGCCGGGCACGATTTCCTTGATCCTGCCTTGCAGGCGCAAAAACTGTAACTGGTTCTGAACCGCGGCCTTGATGGCCCCGCCGGTACCGCTGGAGCCGTAACCATGGATCAGGGTGAGCGCCTTATAACCCTGGCTGCCGGCAACGGTGATGGCCGCCTCCAGCCGGTTGAGCGCTGGCATAACCTGCGGCATACCCTTCTCCAGGTTGACCACCCGATGGAACGGGCCTGTGGCGCCCATCTCTCCGGCCACGCGGGGGGCCTGGCAATAGGGACACTGGCCGTGGCCGCGTTCGAGTTCATTGCCGCAGACCGCGCACAACACCGATTCCATGGGACTCTGTTCAGACTCTCTGCGCCAATGCTACCGGCGCCGGACCTCGATCACCTCGGGCATCTGCAAGAGGTGCTGCTGCAAGGTCTGCAAATGTCTGAGATTCACCACGTTGAGCACGATGTCGAGTTCAGCGATGTTCTCCACCGTGGTGCGGGCATTCAGCTCGACGATGTCGGCATCGTCGGCGCTGATGGTGGCGCTGATCTCGGCCAGCATGCTCTTCCGGTTCTCCGCCCGGATGCGCAGTGCAGCCCGATGCGAGGTTTGCGGTGCTCCGGCCCAGGAAACCTCCAACCAGCGTTTCGGGTCGGTGGCCAACAGGTTGGGACAATCAGTGCGGTGGATGGAGATGCCGGTGCCGGTGGTGATGAAACCGATGATCGCATCACCCGGAACCGGGTGGCAACACTGGCTCACCTTGACCAGCATACCGTCGATGCCGTCAATGTCGATGGCATCGCTCCGGGAGACGGTGGAGCGCTGTCCTTCGGCCGCTCGTTGGGCCCGCTCGACCATCTCCGCCATCCGCCTTTTTTCCTCGGCTTCGCGGTATTCCTCGGGTTGCAGGGTCCGCACCAGGTGGGGCACGGTGATGGAACCGTTACCCACCCGCGCCAGCAGATCATCCAGGGACTGGCAGTTGAGCTGCTTGAGCAGCAGACGCAGGTGGCCGCTCTTGAGCAGTCCGCGGAAATTGACATCATACTTTTTCAGCTCCCGTTCGCATATCTCACGGCCCAGCTTAAGCGAGCGCTCCTTTTCCTCTCGTCGGAGATACTGGCGAATCCGGGTCCGGGCCCTGCTGGTCTTGACCAGTTGCAGCCAGGCACGGCGGGGGTGCTGGTTCTTCTGGGTGAGAATCTCGACGATGTCGCCGCTCTTCAGTTCATGCTTGAGCTGAACGATCTGACCGTTGACCTTAGCGCCGACGCAGGTGTCGCCGATCTCGGTATGGATGGCGTAGGCAAAATCGATCGGGGTGCTGCCCCTCGGCAGTTCCCGAACCTCGCCGGTGGGAGTCAAGGCCAGGACATCGGGCTCGAACAACTCGCCGCGCACCGACTCCATGAACTCGTTCGGATCCTCGACCTCCTGCAGGGATTGTACCAGCCGCTTCAAATCCTTGAACAGCTTGGCATCGCCGCCGGTGATCTTCTGCCCCTCTTTGTAGGCCCAGTGGGCGGCCACACCCTCTTGGGCAATCCTGTCCATCTCCTCGGTCCGGATCTGGATCTCGATGAATTGGCCCAGCGGACCGGCCACCGTGGTGTGCAGCGACTGATAGTTGTTCGACTTGGGTACGCTGATCCAGTCCTTGATCCGACCGGGGACCGGCGTCCAGTCGGCATGGACCGTACCCAGCACCTGGTAACATTCCTTGACCGTGCGGACCACGATGCGGAAGGCCACCTTGTCGTAGACCCGCTCAAGCGGGATATTCTGGGTCATCAGCTTCTTGTAGATCGAATACATGTGCTTGGGCCGGCCGATGATCCGCACCGGTTCGATCTTGTTGGCCTT
>WRKE01000196.1 GCA_009778235.1 Pseudomonadota bacterium | reverse complement strand
CTTTGAAGAGGCCACGGAGAAAGGCATTACCACCTTGATCGAAAATTTCGCCCAGGTGGTGTACAATGTTCAGCCTCCTCCGCCTCCGGTGACGAGGGCTAATCGCTGATCCGAACTTTTCCCTTCGTTCATTCAATAGGCAAGATTGCAAAAGCAGTCTTGCCTATTTTTTTGTTTTCAATTCCCGTTGGTAATTTGCGCCTCCCCTTCCCCGCCTGGCCCGGGCAATCCAGGACATCCTGACGGCGTTGGGGAGGCATCGCGGATTCAAGCGCCATTCACCCTTCGTCGGCGCAGCGGACACCGCCGCAACCACCTTTTGTTGGTGCTTGCCTGGAAAAAAGCTCAACGCACCACAGGTGATCAGCAACCGCAGCCGGAAAAGGCCTCCTTGGTGAAATTCTTGTCCGGCTCGACCGGGTACTCGCCGGTGAAACAGGCCAGACAGAAGTGGTCCTCCGACAGGCCTGTTGCTTCGACCAACCCTTCTTTGCTCAGATAATGCAGCGAATCAAGGCCGAGATAGTCGCGGATGGCCTCCACCGTGTTGCCGGAGGCAATCAACTGATCGCTGGAAGGAAAATCAATGCCGTAATAACAGGCGTGGCGGGTCGGGGGGCAACTGACAACCATATGGACCTCGGTGGCGCCGGCATGGCGCAGCGACTTGACCCGGCTGCGGCCGGTGGTCCCGCGGACGATCGAATCCTCGACGATGATCACCCGCTTGCCCTGCAACAGGGAACGGACCGGATTGAGCTTGACCCGTACCGAGAAATCGCGCATCGACTGGGTCGGTTGAATGAAGGTGCGGCCGACATAGTGGTTGCGGATCATCCCCATCTCCAGAGGGATGCCCGAGGCGCTCGAATATCCGATGGCCGCATAGTTGCCCGAATCCGGAAAGGGCATGACGAAATCGGCCTTAATTTTCGCCTCCTTGGCCAGGATTTCGCCCATCCGCTTGCGGGCGGCATAGACGTTGAAGCCAAAGACGTTGCTGTCCGGCCGGGCAAAATAGACATGCTCGAAAATACAATAGCTTTTGCGGGTCGGTGCCCAAGGAAAAAGCGAGGTCAACCCCTGCTCGTTGATGATCAGCACCTCGCCCGGCTCGATATCGCGGATGTATTCGGCCTCGATCAGGTCAAGGGCACAGGTTTCGGAGGCGACTACGTAGGCACCGCCATCGAGCGCCCCGAGACAGAGCGGGTGGAAGCCGTTGGAGTCGCGGACCGCGATCATGGTATCCTGGGTCATGAGCAACAGGGAATAGGCACCCTGGATGCAAGAAAAAGTGGTTTTGATCGCCTCTTGCAGGCCCCGGTCCAGGTGGCGCACCATCAGATGGATGACGATCTCGCTGTCCATGGTGGTTTGGAAAATCGACCCTTTTTGCTCCAGGTGGCGCCGCAGGGCGATGGAGTTGACCATATTGCCGTTGTGGGCGACGCAGAGCGGCATGCCTTTATGGGTGGCCATGAACGGCTGCATATTGATCATATCCGACTGCCCGGTGGTGGAATAGCGGACATGGCCGGTGGCCAGGTGGCCGGGGAGCCGTTGCAGGGTCCGTTCGCTGAAGACATCGGCCACCAGGCCCATATCTTTATGAATCAAAACCTTCTTGCCGTCACCGGCGACAATGCCGGCGGACTCCTGGCCGCGATGCTGGAGGGCGTACAGGCCGAAGTAGACGAGTTTGGCCGCGTCCTGATGGCCGTAAACTCCGCAAATCCCGCATTCATGCCGGGGTTTGTCCGAAAATTGCTGGTCCGTTGCAAAGGTGTTCATAGTGTTTGCCTATCATGGTGTCGGATGCGTCAAAAACCGAAAGGCACAAAGAACGATTCCTTGTGCCTGTATTTTGGTCGATCCGCCTTGTACAAAGATTATTTACAACCAGATTACACGTTTTTTTTCAATAAAATATCGGGTAGCTTGAGAGAATAAAATCACACCACAATTTCAGCATGCCCTGAGGCGCAGAAAACATGACCACCACACCCATCAAACTGACCGCCTCCGTCAAGGCCGCAGGCTGAGCCGCCAAGCTGGGTCCAGGGGACCTGGGCCGATTATTGTGCGGGCTTGAGCTGCCGACCGACCCCAATCTGCTTGTGGGAACCGAAACCAGCGACGACGCCGGGGTGTACCGTCTCAACGACAACTGTGCCTTGATCCAGACCGTTGATTTTTTCACCCCGATCGTTGACGATCCCTATGATTTCGGGCGGATTGCCGCTGCCAATTCCCTCTCTGATGTCTATGCCATGGGCGGCAAGCCACTTTTGTGCATGAACATCCTGGCCTGCCCGGCCAAGTCCATGGACCCATCGGTGTTCCGGCGGGTGTTGGAAGGCGGGCTGGCCGTTATCCGGGAGGCCGGGGCACTGCTGGTGGGTGGTCATTCCATCGAGGATCCGGAGCTGAAATACGGGCTATCGGTCACCGGCCTGGTCCACCCGCAACGGGTTCTGCGCAACAGCGGCGCCCTGCCGGGAGATGTGCTGGTCCTCACCAAACCTTTGGGAACCGGCATCCTGGCCACGGCGATCAAGGGTGGCCTGGCTTCGGCGGCAACCGAGCGCCAACTGGTCGACCTGCTGGCCACGCTCAACCGCCTGCCCATGGAAATCATTGTCGCCAACGAGGCGCTGCTCTCCGGGGTGCACAGCTGCACCGACATCACCGGGTTCGGCCTCTTTGGTCATGGGCACGAGATGGCGAGAGCCTCGGGCGTATCCATTGTTCTTGACCGGGAAGCGCTGCCGATCATGCCTCAAGCCCTTGGTCTTGCCGACGTGGGCATCATCCCCGAAGGGACCTACCGTAACCGTGACCATTATCAACAGTGGGTCCGTTTTGACCCGGCCGAAACGGGCTCCCTGGAAATGCTCGGCTACGATCCCCAAACCTCTGGCGGCCTGCTGCTGGCCATGACGCGCGATGCTGCCATGCGGCTGCAAGATGAATTGGGCCGGCAGGGCTATCTGCCGGAATGCCGGGTCATCGGCGAGGTGCTGGCCGGCGAGCCTGGCCTGATCCGCCTGGCCTGATAGCACTTTCTCTTGCCAATCCATATTGGCAACAAATTGAATTTTAATGAAAAAATAAATATAAAACGACCTGATCCGCTCAGCAGGACGGTTCGGTCAGCAGGGCGATGAGCAGCCGGGTCAGGTCGACCATGTCCTGCAACTCCACCTGCTCGGCGGTGGAATGGACGTTGGTCATGCCGGTGGCAATGATCGCGGTGGCCAGGCCGTTGCCGTTGAAAATATTGGCGTCCGAACCGCCGCCCGCCCGTTCGAAATCGAGCTGAAGGCCAATGGACCGGGCCGCCTCCGCAACCCGCCTCAGCACCGAATCTTCCCGCTGCAATTGCATCACCGGATAGTCCTGCAAAACCTTGATGTCAACCGTGGGTGTGCCCTTGGCCGATCCGGTGGGATCCTCCCAGTTCGCCACCGTCGCTGTGAATATCTCGCTGATATTCCAGGTCATTTGTTCGAGTTTTGCCATCGAGTGGCTACGCACTTCGCCCTTGATGACCACCTTCTCCGGCACGATGTTAGCGGCGGTCCCACCCTCAATGGTGCCGAAGTTGGTGGTGGTTTCCTCGTCGATCCGGCCATTGGGCACCATGGCCAGGGCCTGAGCGGCAAGGATCAGCGCATTGACCCCCCATTCCGGATGCAGGCCGGCATGGGCGGCCACGCCGGTGACGGTGATGGTCAGCCGGTTAGCCGCCGGGGCATGGACCACCACCCGGCCAAAGTCGCTGGAGTCCAGCGCATAGCCCTCGCGGGCGCACACCAGGGCCGGATCCAGGGCCTTGGCCCCCAGCAGCCCGATCTCCTCGCAGGTGGTGAGCACCAATTCCACCGGCCGATGCGGCCGTCCACTCTCCCGCACCACCCGCATCGCCTCGATACAGGCGGCGATGCCGGATTTGTCGTCGCTGCCCAGGATGGTGTCGCCGGCACTGGTGAACAGGTCGCCGGTCCGCTTGACCCGCACGCCCTCGGCTGGTTGGACCGTGTCCATGTGGCAGTTGAAGAAGATCGGCGTGAGCTTGAGGGTGCCGGCAAAGCGAATGATCAGATTGCCGCATTCCGAACCGGTGTGGGCGGTGGAGTCGTCCTCGATGATTTCCGTGGCGTTAAGCTCGCGGAAAATCTGTTGCAACCGCTGCGAGATGCGCCCTTCCCGGCGGGAAGGGCTGTCGATTTCGCAGAGTTCGGTGAAGGTAGCGGCCAGCCGTTCTCTATGCACATCCATGATTTGACCTCAGCAGGACAACGGCATGGGCGGCAATACCCTCGCCCCGTCCGGTATATCCCATTTTTTCCGTGGTGGTTGCCTTGATGTTGACCGCGGCGGGGTCAGAGGCGCAACATCTGGCCAGATTGCTCGCCATGGCGGCAAGATAGGGCGCCAATCTGGGCCGCTGGCAGACAATGGTGATATCCGCGTTGCCCAGCCGAAAGCCCTGCTGCCGAACCAGGTTGCCGACCCGGCTCAGCAGGAGCAGGCTATCGATCCCCTGGTATTGCGGATCGGTATCGGGAAAATGGCGGCCGATATCGCCGGCCCCTAAGGCACCGAGCAGCGCGTCGATCAGGGCATGGGTCACGACGTCGGCATCGGAATGGCCCGCAAGGCCCAGCTCATACCCTATGTTCACGCCGCCGAGAATCAGTTGACGGCCGCTCACCAACCGGTGGGCGTCAAACCCGTGGCCAATTTTCATGCTCTCCTCCCCGGCGGCCAGGGCTGCCGCCACCCGCAAATCCTCAGGATGGGTGATCTTGCCGTTGCCTTCGCTGCCCGCGACCACCTGCACGGGAATATTGGCCGCCTCCAGAAGCGAGGCTTCGTCGGTGCCGACCAGGCCGGTGCGGTGCGCGGCGGCAAAGGCCGCCTCCAGCAGGTGCCGCTGGGCCGCCTGAGGGGTTTGCGCCTGCCAGAGATGGCTGCGGTCGACCGTTGCCATGATCAAACCATCATGGTCGACCCGTTTCAGGGTGTCTTTGACCGGCACCGCGGCGATGACCGCACCAAAGCGGGCCGCTCCCTCCAGACAGCGGAGGATGGTTGCCGGATCCACCAAGGGCCGGGCGGCGTCATGGACCAGCACCAATTCTATTTCAGGGGGAAGTTGCCCCAGACCGGCCTGGACCGAATCCTGGCGGGTGGCTCCACCGGCGGTGATGCGCAGCCGGTCGCGGTAAGGGGCCGACAGGTGGGCGTGCAGCAGGCTGGTGGTGTGGTGGAGATAATCGGCTGGGGCCGCCACCACCACGGTCCGGATGGCCTCCACCGCGAAAAAGGCCTGGCAGGTCCGAACCAGGATGGGGAGGCCGGCCAACTCAAAAAACTGCTTGGGTTGGCTATGGCCGAAACGGGAGCCGGTACCGCCGGCCGGAATGACGACCCCGGCGGGTGGCAGGGGGAAGGTGTTGCTGTTCACGAAAAAAAGGAGGGTGAATTGTAAGCCGAATTTTGTTTCCGTCCGAGGACGGACCATGATCATTTCTCTAGGATGCCGGTCGCCCGACATCTCATGCAACCTACCCGGAGGCTTCGGACGGGCCGCCCTCAAACGCCTCCCTATTTGGTCTTGCACCCGGTGGGGTTTGCCCTGCCCCCCATGTCGCCATGGGGGCGGTGAGCTTTTACCTCGCCATTTCAACCTTGCCTGTGAGCACTGACGCGCCCCATCGGCGGTGTCTTTTCTGTGGCACTTTCCCCCGGTTTCCCGGTGTTCGCGTTACGAACCACCGCGCCCTCCGGTGTTCGGACTTTCCTCTCCGGCCTGCGCCGGAGCGATCATGCATTCACCCCCCATATCCTGCACCGCCAGCCCCGGAGTCAGGGCCGATGTCAGTCGTGCCGCCGGTCGATGCCCTGGTTGGCCAATTGGTCGGCCCGGGCGTTCTGCGCCCGGGGCACATGGGCGATCGTCCACGATTCGAACCGGTCCAGCCACTCCCGCACCTGGCGAAAAAGAGGCAGAAGCGTTTCGTTTTTGACCTTGTAGCGCCCTTGGACCTGGCGGACGATCAATTCCGAATCCAAAAAAATGGCCAACTGGCCGCATCCTTGACGCTGTGCCTCCTCAAGGCCGACGAGCAGGGCCTTGTACTCGGCGACATTGTTGGTGCAGGTGCCGAGATACACCGAGCAGGCTGCCAGCTCCTCGCCCTGCTCGCCTAGGAGGAGCGCCCCGGCCCCGGCCTGTCCGGGATTGCCGCGGGAAGCGCCGTCGGTGAACAGGCGGCAACGACATCCGGATGCCGCCTGATGGGCTGGCGTGTTCCGGGCGATTGGCGCGACCGGCGCAAGAGTTTTTGTTTGTGCCGGCGGGCGTCCTCGGAGCAGGCCCCGAATGTCATCGGGATGCTGGTCAGGGAAAATCCGCTTGAGCGTGTCGTCGTCGAGCCGCGTGGCCAGTTGCCGCAGGACCTGCTCCTTGGTCAGCAACTCACTGCTCACCCTC
>WRKE01000195.1 GCA_009778235.1 Pseudomonadota bacterium | reverse complement strand
GGCAGGGGCGGGCGCCCCAGGTGCTGCTGTTGGCGCCGCCGCCGATAGCCACACTCACCGCCTATGCGGAAATGTTTGGGGACGCGGAGGAAAAATCGCGCAAGTTTGCCGCCCACTTCGGTCAAATGGCTCGGGAACTGGGCTGCGCCTTTCTGGACACGGCCGAGGTGCTCGTTGCCAGCCCGCTGGACGGAATCCATTTTGAGGGGCAAGCGCATCGCCAACTGGGGGCGGCAGTGGCCGGGATCATCAAAAGCCAGATCGTGCCCTCAATGCCCAATATCGGGGTATGAGGCCGGCGAAGGCGGGCTGCTGATGGGCGAAGGTCTTTTTTAATCGTCGCCCCAAAAGGGAAAAAACTACTCCTTGAGCACGACCCGCAGGCTGCCCTCGCGGATCTCGATGGTTTCGACTCCATCGGCAAAACTTTTCCAGAAACCGGGGTCAGTGCCGAATTCCCGGATCAGGTCGATATTTTTCAGGTCGCCGAGCCAGGCGTTGGGCAAGGGAACGCCCATCACCGAGACCCCGCGCAGGATGACCACCGGCCGGCCGTTGCGAAAGGCCAGTTCAGTGCCGGCCTTGACCTTGAGAATCCTGCCGCCCATGATGGGAAAATCTGGATCGAGCGGGATGAGCAACTTGGCGCTGACCAGGTCGTCGGCGAGATCGATCACCAGCCGGGAGGCCAGATCGGTATTCTGGGCGATCATGCCGTTGATCTCACGCTCGCTCAGCCGGATCTCGCGGGATGCGCCCTTTTCGCTGTAGGGTTCGGGCGTCAGGTCTTCGGCGGTCACCATCTCCCGTTGCCGTCTCTCACCGCCATGCCGCATCCGCCGTTCGCTGAACCGCTCAAAGCGCTCCAGCTTGCGCTCCAGTTGCCGTTCTTCGGCCTTGCTGAGCACCACCGGTTTATACAAGCTGGGAAAGAGCCAATTGTAGATGATGAATATTGTCGCCGTCATGGTGACCAGCATGGCCAGGATCACAAGACCAGTCACCTTGACTCCGGACAGGCCGGACTGTTTCTTCGGGGAATCGTTTTCCATGCCGCCTCCTGATCTGCGCCATTTCTGTTTCTTCCTCTATACGGCACCTCAGGGCCGCTGTCAAACCTCGCCCTCGGCAGCCTTGATTTTCCCCGGGAACAGACAAAAAATCAGATCGATACACCCTTGCGCGCAATTATGCCTTGCACGGTCGGCCAATCTTAGGTATGTGCATCGCACTTCCTGCAACCCACTCCTGGACGCTCCCATAGGCTTTTGACGGCGATGAACGGCTATCTTCTATTTATTCTGACGATTCTCCTGCTCGGCTACCTGATCGAACTGACCGTGGCCCTGCTCAATCTCCGTTCGCTCAGCCCGGCGCTGCCGGATGAGTTTGCCGGGGTGTACGACCAGGGCGAGTACGCCCGCTCCCAGGAATACACCAAGGTCAACACCCGCTTCTCCCTGGTCCAGTCAACGGTGAGCCTGCTGGCCACCCTGGCCTTCATCCTGGCCGGCGGATTCAATCTGGTCGATGAGGTGGCCAGGGGTTTCAATTTTTCGCCGATTCCCACCGGCCTGGCCTTCTCCGTGATCCTGGCCCTGATCGCCGGCCTGCTCAACCTGCCTTTTTCCATCTATTCGACCTTTGTCATCGAAGAGCGGTTCGGCTTCAACACCACCACCGTGGCCACCTTTCTCCTGGACATGGTCAAGGGAATCCTGCTCACCGTCATGCTCGGCGGGCCGCTGCTGGCCGCTATCCTCTGGTTTTTCGAGACCATCGGGCCGCAGGCCTGGCTCTACTGCTGGGTGGCGGCGGTGGCCTTCATCCTGGTGGTCCAGTTCCTGGCGCCGGTGGTGATCATGCCGCTGTTCAACAAGTTCATCCCCCTGGCCGAGGGCGAACTCAAGGAAGCGATCACCGGTTATGCGGCGGCCCAGCGCTTTGCCATCCAGGGCATCTACACCATGGACGGCTCTAAGCGCTCCACCCGGGCCAACGCCTTTTTCACCGGTTTCGGCCGCTTCCGGCGTATCGTCTTTTTCGACACCCTGATGGAAAAACTCTCCGTCCAGGAGATCGTGGCCGTACTCGCCCACGAAATGGGCCATTACCGACTTAAGCACATCCCGGTGATGATGGCGCTCTCCATTGCCCAGATGGGGATCATGTTTTTCATCCTCTCCCGCTTTCTCGAAAATCCGGGGCTGTTCGCCGCCTTTGGCATGGAGCAGGTGTCGATCTACGCCTCCCTGGTCTTTTTCGGCTTTCTCTATGCCCCGATCTCGACCATCCTGGCCATCGGCTTCAATGCCTTTTCCCGCCGCAACGAGTACCAGGCCGACCGATTCGCCGCCCGGACCGACGGCGCTGGCACTGGCGGCGAGCACCTGATCAGCGGGCTCAAGCGGTTGAGCGTCAGCAATCTGAGCAACCTGACCCCGCACCCGCTGCACGTGGCGCTCAATTACAGCCATCCCCCGATCCTGGCCCGGATCAAAGCCCTGCGGCAATCCGCCGCCCAGCCGGGCGACTGACATGGCCTCGCTGGACAGCCGCCTCCATGCCGCCTGGCTGCGCCAGCTCACGCATGAATACCGCAACATCTGCTACCAGTACCGTGTCGACCTGCGCCTGCCGGTGCTCGCCATCAGCGGCGGCGAACAGCAACTGGGCACCTGGTCAGCCCCTGACCGACGCCTGAGCTTAAGCTCCGTCCTGATCAGCCGCCACCCCTGGAACCTTACCCTCCAGGTGCTCAAGCACGAGATGGCCCATCAAATGTGCAGCGAACTTTTGCACCGGGAGGACGCTGGCCATGGCGTGCTGTTTCGCGAATGCTGCCTGCGGCTCGGGCTCGAAGCCCCCTTCCACCGGGCCGGCGCCGACCTGGCCGAGACCATCGCCGCCCCTCAGCCCGGCTCCGCCTCCACCGAAAAGGGGCGGCAGATCATCGCCAAGGTGCACAAGCTGCTGGCCTTGGGCGCCTCCGACAACGAGCACGAGGCGGCCTTGGCCGTGCAGCGGGCCGAGGAATTGCTGGCCCGATACCGGCTCGATTTCGACGGCCTGGCCGAGGAGCAGGAGTTGGTGCATCGGACGATCAACACCCACGCTCTGACCATGCCCACCTACCGCAAGACGATCTGCGTGATCCTGGAGAGCTGTTTCGGGGTGCGGGTGATCTGCGCCTCGCTCTATGACCCGCAGACCGACCGCTCCTTCAAAACCATCGAGTTGCTGGGCAGCGAGGAGGAAGTGGCCGTGGCCGAGCACTGCTACCATTTCCTCGAAAACCGGCTGCATACCCTGTGGGAGCGCTACCGCCGGGAATGTGCCGGCCACAGCCGCATCGCCAGGAAGAGCTATTTCTTGGGCCTGCTGGCCGGATTCCGGGAAACCCTGGAGCAATCCCGGCGTCCCTGGGCCGAACCAGAGCCACGATGCCAGCCGGGCCACGGCCTGCCGGTCCCGCGCCAAGAGGAGCGGCTGGAAGCCTTTGTGACCTTCCGTTTCCCCCGTCTGCAACGGAGGCGAAGATCGGGCGGCCTCGTAGACCGTGCCGCCTTTCAGGAGGCAGTGGCTGCGGGCCGGAAGATCGTCCTGCGGCGGCCAATGCCCGATGGTGAGGGAGACGGCCCCCGGTTGCTGACCTGAGCTGCTGGGCCCCGGTCAGCTCGGGATGATATCACTTTCTATTTTTAATGAAAAAAAATACTCTTATTTTTTTCATTAAAATTCAATATGTTCCTATCATGACCGACTGCATTGGCAAGAGGAAATGGTATGAGATGCGGATGGCGCGCCCTGCTTGACGTATCGCCATCTGGTTGAGTATACAGAACTATACAGAAAAGATCCGAAGCCTGTGGAGGAGCAAGATCGGTGAATTACACCATGGAACGTTGGAATATCAGCAAATCTTCGGACCTGTACGGCGTCAGCGAGTGGGCCGGCGGTTATTTCTTCGTGGCCGAAAGCGGCGACATGATGGTCATGCCCGAACCCGGCGTGGCGGAACGGGCGGTGAGCATCGCCGAGATTGCCAAGGGCATCGGCGAACGCGGTTTCGACATGCCGGTACTCCTGCGCATCGAGAACATCCTCGATGCCCAGATAACCAGCCTCAACGAAACCTTCCGCTCCGCCATGGAGGAACTGGGCTATACCGGCACCTTCATGGGCGCCTACCCCATCAAGGTCAACCAGCAACAGCAGGTGGTGGAGAAGATCGCCCAATTCGGCTCCCGCTACCACCACGGCCTGGAGGCCGGCTCCAAGGCCGAGTTGATTGCCGCCATGGGCATGATGAGCGACAAGAAGGCGGTGCTGATCTGCAACGGCTACAAGGACGAGGAATTCATCGACCTGGGCCTCTACGCAACCAAGATCGGCTTCACCTGTATCCTGGTGGTGGAGATGCCGGATGAGCTGCCGCTGATCATCGCGCGTTCCAAGGCCCTCAACGCCAAGCCCATCCTCGGCATTCGCATCAAATTGTCCGCTCAGGCGGGCGGCCACTGGTCGGAATCCGGTGGCGAACGTTCGATCTTCGGGCTCAACACCAGCCAGATTATCCAGGCGGTGGACCTGCTGGCCAGCGCCGGCATGCTCGACTGCCTCAAGTTGGTCCACTACCATCTGGGCTCACAGATCTCCAATATCCGCGAGATCCGCACCGCGGTCAACGAGGCCTGCCGGGTCTACGCCGGCCTGGTCAGGGAGGGGGCCCAGGTCGAATATCTCGATCTCGGCGGCGGCCTGGCGGTCGACTACGACGGCTCCCAGTCCAACTTCCTCTCCAGCCGCAACTACACGCTCAAGGAATACTGCACCGATATCATCGAGGCGGTTATGACCTCGCTGGCGAACGACAACATTCCCCACCCGATCATCGTCACCGAATCGGGCCGGGCCCTGGTAGCCTACTATTCGATTTTATTGTTTAACATCTTAGACGTCACCCGGTTTCACGCCGATCCCCTGCCGGCGAAGCTGCCGGAAGGCTGCCAGCCGCAGCTCGAATACATGCATCAGGCGCTCAAGGATCTGACCATCCGCAATATCCAGGAGGTATTGAACGACGCCATCTTCTACCGCGACGAAACCAGGCGACTGTTCCAGACCGGCCATATCAGCCTGCGCGAGCGCTCGCTGGCCGAGCAGTTGTTCTGGACCACGATCAACGAAATCAACCGCCTGGCCATGGGGCTGAAGAACCCCAGCGCCGAACTCACCGACCTCGACCGGGTGCTGTCGGATTTTTATTACTGCAATTTCAGCGTATTCCAGTCGCTGCCCGACTCCTGGGCCATTGGCCAACTGTTCCCGATCATGCCCATCCACCGACTCGACGAGGAGCCGACCCGCAAGGGGATCCTGGCCGACATCACCTGCGACTGCGACGGCAAGATCGACCAGTTCATCGACAAGCGCGGGGTCAAGCGCTACCTGCCCCTGCACGAGCTGCGGCCATATGAGGAGTACATCTTGGGCGTCTTCTTGGTCGGCGCCTACCAGGAGACCTTGGGCGACCTTCACAACCTCCTGGGCGACACCAACGTGGTCACCCTTCGCATCAAGGACAAGGGCGAGTTCGAATTCGTCAGCGAGCAGGAGGGCGACACCGTGGCCGAGGTGCTCTCCTATGTGCAGTACGACCCCAAACAGCTCTTTGTCCGCTTCCGCGAGACCGCCGAGCAGGCCGTGCGGGTAGGCAGGATCAGCGCCCAGGAACGGCGGGAGATCGTCGGGGCCTATGAGGCGGGCCTGCGGGGCTATACCTATTTTGAGCGTTAACCCCTTATCCGCACAAATGGAACTGACGATTCAATCTGAATGCGCCGGGGTGGACTGGCGCGAGGTGGCCGCGATTTTGCGGTCGGTCGGCATGGGTGTTTTGACCCCGGAACTGCACCAAAAGGCCTTTGTGGCCAGCTATGCCACGGTATTTATCTACCATGGGGTCAGGCTGGTCGGCTTCGGCCGGGCAATCGCCGATGGCGTCCACCAGGCGGCCTTCTACGATTGCGCCGTGGCCAACGATCATCAGGGGCTGGGAATCGGGAGGAAGATCGTTGAGCACCTCCTGACCCAGGTGGAAGGCTGCAATGTCATCCTGTTCGCCACCCCGGGCAAGGAGGGATTCTATCAACACCTCGGATTGAGCAGGATGAAAACCGGCATGGCCTTATTTTTACAGAAAGAGGTCATGCGGGAACGCGGCTTTATCGACTAGGGCAGAGGCAAAGGTTTCAGGCCGGCCAAAGGATGGGCAGCAGCCAGATGGCCACCGCCATGATCACCAGGGTCAGGGGAACGCCTATCTTGATATAATCAATAAAGCGATAGCCGCCCGGGCCCATGACCAGGATATGGGCCGGATGGGAGAGGGGGCTGGCATAGCTTGAGGAGGCGGCGACCGCAATGGTCATCATCAAAAGATGCGGTGAAATATTAAGCGATTCCGCGGTACTCAGCGC
>WRKE01000194.1 GCA_009778235.1 Pseudomonadota bacterium | reverse complement strand
GTTCGGGCGAAGAGGGCGGCAAGCCGCATGAGGGCCAAGGGATCGATCTCCGGCATTTCGGCTTGCAGCTCAGTTATGGTCTGGCTGGACCACTGTTCTTCGCTCGCCTCGCCCACCCTACGGCCATGCTGCTGCGCAAGCGCCTCTTCGATCAGGGCGTCGCGGTACAACTCCAGCGCGTGCAGTTGTTTTTTCTTCGCCAGCCCCTGGCCGCGATGCTGACTGATCAGGTCGTAGAGCGGCTCAAGCGGAAATTGTTGCGCCACTTTGGTCAAATACTTGATCTGGCGCTGCCGGGCGCTCCCCCGCAGGCCGGCCGTCTCCCGGACCTGTTGCCTGAATTCTTCCGGCACCGGCGCCTTATTCACCAGCGAGGCAGGCAGGTCCACCAGTTCGGCCACCAGGCGCTCTAATTCCTTGACCCTTCTCTTCTGTTCAGACCGACTTATCTGCATGGTTGCATCGGCACCCGCCCCTGCTATGGTCTGGGCGGTCCGTTTTGCATCTGCAGGACCTTGTCCCAGATCCGGTCCGCGGTTTCTTCTTTGGAAAGCAGGGGCAAGGTGACCGCGGCCTCGCGGTCCATCAGGGTCACCTGGTTGGTTTCCACGTCAAATCCGGTCGCTTTGCCCAAGATGTCGTTGACCACCATCAAATCCACATTCTTCTCTATGAGCTTTCGCTGCCCCTCGCCGGCATGGTCCCGGCTTTCGGCGGCAAAGCCCACCAGGATCTGTCCGCTTAACCGATGGGCTCCCAACTCGGCCAATATATCGGGATTCTTGATCAAATCAATCTGGATCCCCTGTGGAGTTTTTTTAATTTTGTGGTCAGCGTAGGTCGAAGGTCTGAAATCGGCAACCGCGGCGGATTTGACCACCACATGCGCCGTTGCCGCCCGGTCCATGACCGCCCGCCGCATCTCTTCGGCGGTGGTCACGTGCACCACTTCGATCTCCGGCGGATCGGGCAATTGTACCGGTCCGGCGACCAGAATGACCGTAGCTCCCCTGCGCCGGGCGGTGCGGGCCAGGGCAAAGCCCATTTTGCCGCTGGACCGGTTACTGAGAAAACGGGCCGGATCCAGGGCTTCCCGAGTTGGACCGGCGGTGATCAGCACGGTTTGCCCTTTGAGGTCATCGGGCGCAAACAGGGAGAGCAGTTTTTCCCTGGCCGCATCCCAATCGGCGAGCCGGCCGTCGCCGATCTCGCCGCAGGCAAGTTCGCCACGGCCCGGCTGGACAAAATGGTAACCAAAGGATGCCAGGCGCCGGATGTTGTCCTGGGTGGCGGGGTGGCTCAACATCTGCGAGTTCATCGCCGGACAGATGACCACTGGAATGCGTGCGGCCAAGATGACAGTGGACAGGAGATTGTCCGCCATGCCATGGGCAAGCCGGGCAATGGTCTGGGCCGTGGCGGGCGCGACCAGAATGGCATCCGCCCCCCTGGAGAGATTGATATGCGCCATGACCAGGTCCGGCGCCTGATCGAACATGTCGTGATACACCGCCTGGCCGCTCAAGGCGGAAAAGGTGAGCGGCGAGACAAACCGTGCGGCCGCCTCGGTCATGACGACCGTGGCCATGGCCTCTTCCTTGACCAACGACCGGAGCCAATCAGCCGCCTTATAGGCGGCGATGGATCCGGTGACGCCGAACAGGATTCTTTTACCGCTCAGGCCTGGCATAGAAATTATTGGGCGTAGGAATCTTGCATGGCCCTGCCGCCGCTGACGCCGCCTGTCTTATCGATGGCCACATACAGTTTGAGCTCGGCCCTGCCCAGCACACCTTCGCCGATCACCATCATGCAAGTCTTGTTGGGCTTGACAAAGGCCAGCATAATGTCCTTGGAAGCGCTTTCACCCACCAGCCGCCACTTGTTGTCCTGCATGGAGGCAACCATATAATCCTTGAGCGACATAACCTCCACCCGGCCTTTGTAGGTGAAAATACCGCCGCGGAACGATTCGGTTTTGATCACCATTGAGCCCTTCCGGTCCCACTCAAGTTCACCCGGAATCGGTATATCCCTGATGTCATCGGCAAAATTGCTCAGTTGCGGCGCCCCTGTAGTATCAGATCCCACCACGTTTCTATTCGCACAGCCACCGGTGAGCATCAACGCCAAGACCATGCCCAAAAAAAGAACCCATTGCATATTTTTTGCTTTTTGCATTTGACCACTCCTTTGATTCAACAAGGAAACAGCATCGTCCTCTTGCCAGAGCGACACCACACCGGGGGACTCCTCCCGATCACCTCTTCCTTACCGGTTTTCATCCAATCATTTCCCTCTTACAAACTGGGCACCATGCCTGCAAACGGCATTATCAGTCGGGTTGGGAACATGGGCGTCCCAAGATCACTCTTGGGGCCAGGTGAAAATACGGAAGGAAAACCATGACAACCAGTTGTAAAAAATAAAGGTTTTAATGTCAATAAACATTCACTATGTTAAAAGGCCGCTATTCGCCGCTCAGATGGGCGCAGAACGCCATCGTTAAGCGGGCCGGCGTTGCCTTAACCATTGACAAACACAAAAGACATCGCCTCTTTCAATGCAACCAGCAACACTTTCCACCTCACTTCCCGCGCTTTCAGCGCAAGCGGAACTCGTTGACACCCATTGCCACCTGGACATGGGCGACTATTCGATTGATTTGAACGAGGTCCTTCAATCCGCGGCCCTGCACGGGGTCAAGCGGATCGTCACCATCGGAGTCAACCTGTCCAGTTCCAGGCAGGCCGTGTCGCTGGCCGAGCGCATCCCCACCATTTACGCCACCGTGGGTATCCATCCCCATGACGCCCGGACAGCTACACCCGCCAACCTGCGTCGGATCGCCGACCTGGCGGCCCACCGGCTGGTGGTCGGCTACGGCGAAATCGGGCTTGATTATGCCAGGAATTACGCACCCCGGGAGATGCAGTTGCGGGCCTTTTCCGCCCAGTTGCACCTTGCCAAGGAACTCGGCCTGCCGGTGGTGATCCATGACCGCGAAGCCCACGGGGAGGTATGTCGCCTGATCAAGGAAGCCGGGCCTTTTCCCAAAGGAGGGGTTATGCACTGTTTTTCGGGTGACCGGCGACTGGCCGAAACCATGATCGATTTCGGCTTTATGATCTCGATTCCCGGAGTGGTCACCTTTGCCAACGCCCATGCCTTACACGAGGTGGTCCGGACCATTAACCTGAAGCACCTGCTGCTGGAGACTGACGGCCCCTACCTGGCCCCGGTTCCCTGCCGCGGCAAGCGCAACGAACCGAAATTACTCCTGCTGACCGCCCACAAGGTGGCTGAATTAAAAAAAATCTCCCTTGACCAGGTGGCCCTGGCCACCACCGCCAATGCTGTTCGGCTGTTTCAACTCACCCGTGATGATCATGGTCCGAGATAATCTTGCCCATATTCAGGAAACCATTGCCCGATCGGCCCGAAAAGCCGGCAGAAATCCCAGGGAAATCAAGCTGGTTGCGGTCAGCAAAACCGTGGACATCGAGTTGATAGCCGAGGCAGTACAGGCTGGTCAGACGCTGTTTGGCGAGAACTATATCCAGGAGGCGGCCGATAAAATGACCCGGCTGCCCCCAAGCCTCAAATGGCATTTCATCGGACGCCTCCAGAGCAACAAAGCCAGGCAGGCGGCGGAGCTTTTCGAGGTCATCGAAACAGTTGACCGATGGAAGGTGGCGGCTGCCCTGGACAGCCATGCCCGCTTGCTCGGCAAAACCCTCTCCATCCTTCTCCAGGTCAACATCGGGCGGGAGCCGCAGAAATCAGGGGTGCTTCCTGAAGCGGCCGAGACCCTGCTGCGAAAAATCAGCGGCGAAACCAGCCTTCGTGTCTTTGGACTGATGACCATGCCGCCCTACTCGCCTGACCCGGAACAAAGCCGCCCCTTGTTCAGCGCCTTGCGGCAACTGGCCGAACAACTCGCCTCGCGTGGCCTTTTTGCCGACAACGCGGCGGTCGAGCTTTCCATGGGGATGTCCAACGATTATGCGGTGGCAATTGAGGAGGGGGCAACCTTGGTCAGGGTGGGCTCAGCCCTGTTCGGCTCGAGACAGGTGTAGATTACCCGGACGGCACCCTGCAGCCCTGCCGCCTATCCTTGAGGTTTTTTGGGGATTATCCTGTGGATAAGTGCAGAAAAAATTGTCTTGGGGCCGCGCCAGAAAAGGCAAGACCGGCTACAGCAAGGTTGAAATCCGGCAGCGGCGTCCGGACGACACCCGAGGCTCTCAGCCATTTGCACTGCCCCTCAGCTCAGGCTGCACATCGTGCCCCCAAAAAAAACTACCCGATTTCCTTGCTCCGGACCGGAGGGAATTCGGGTAGCACAAGTGACGTGAATGGAAAAATTGTTGAGGCGAGGAGGGCTCAGGAGCGGGGCTTGCCAACAAATAAAAAAACCTTCTCCGCGTACAGGGTAAGCGCTATTTCCGGCGAGACGCCCGCTTGGCGGCTTTCAATGGGTTAACGCGGATCTTCACCACCTTCACTTCGGGCTTGGCATGCGTTGCGAAATTACAGATACCCAGGCGCCATTTGACCGGTGGGTTGATGTAGGTGTCACAAAACCGTCCGCCCTCGGTTTCGACGATTCGTTCACATCCATTGCACTGCTCAATGACCGGCAGAAACGACCCGTCGCTGAATTTAGCCGCATTGCTCGCTTGCATATTGCCAACTCCTGAAAAAAAATAAACTTTTTCTTGAATCAGGAAAAAAACTTCCCTACAATTTAAATGATTGTCCTAGCATCGCGGTCGTGATGCATGAAGGCAGTATCTATAAAGACTATCCTGGGTTCTGTCAACAGGTTATCCGCATACCTCTTACCAACATTTACGAATTTTCCCGGAGAGTTCTTCATGCCTATCTACATTTGGAAGGGAAAAAACAGCTTTGGCGAAAAACGCAAAGGCGAAGTCGAAGCCATTGATGAAGCAGGGGCCCGCGCCCAACTCCGACGGATGCGGATCGATAATCCGACCATCAAGCCAAAGCCAAAGGATCTTCTCGAAAACATCAAGTTGTTCAAGCCCAAGGTTACCGGCAAGGACCTGGTCATTTTCACCCGCCAGCTTTCCACCATGATCGATGCCGGTCTGCCCCTGGTCCAATCTTTGCAAATCTTGGGCAAACAGCAAGCCAACGCCACCTTTAAGACTGTCCTCACCACCATTCAAAGCGATGTCGAGACCGGAACGACCCTGGCCGACTCCATGCGCAAGCACCCGAAAATCTTCGACAGCTTGTATGCCAACATGATCGAGGCGGGCGAGCTGGGCGGTATTCTCGACACCATTCTCGCCCGGTTGGCTGTTTTCAAAGAAAAGGCCATGGCCTTAAACAAAAAGATCAAAGGCGCCATGACCTACCCGGCGATCTGTCTTGGCATCTCACTGCTGATTCTGGCCGTTATTCTGATCTTTGTCGTCCCGGTCTTTGACAAGATGTTCAAAGATTTCGGTTCAGCCCTGCCGGCTCCGACCCAACTGGTCATCGATCTGAGCAATTTCGTCCAATCCTACATCATCTTCATTATTATCGGTTTTTTCCTCCTCACCTTGCTCGTCAAAAGGATATACAACACGGAGAAAGGCCGGCTGAAAATAGACAACATGATTCTCTGGTCGCCGGTCATGGGCCCCCTGGTCCGAAGAGTCGCGGTGGCCAAGTTCACCAGAACCTTGAGCACTCTGCTGCAAAGTGGTGTGCCTATTCTCGACTCGCTGCAGGTGGTTGCCCGAACCGCGGGCAATAAGATCATCGAGCGGGCGGTTATCCGGGTTGCCGAAAGTATCGCTGAAGGACGACCCATCGCCGAGCCCCTCGAAGAATCAGGGGTCTTTCCCAACATGGTCATCCAAATGATCAATGTGGGCGAATCGGTAGGCGCCCTAGATACCATGCTGGAAAAAATCGCCGATTTTTACGACGAGGAGGTTGATCAAGCGGTTCAGAACTTGACCGCCATGATCGAGCCTTTTATGATGGTATTTCTCGGTGGCCTGATCGGCGGGCTTGTTGTGGCCATGTATCTGCCGATATTCAAGATTGCCAGCGTGGTCGGTGGCTGACGGCCCCAAAAAAACGTTCACAAGTTCGGAGACATTGTCATGAGTGAAATTACCGGTATTCTTGCCAGGGAGATCCTTGACTCCCGGGGAAATCCGACGGTTGAAGTCGAAGTCTATCTTGAAACCGGCGCCATGGGACGGGCGGCCGTTCCTTCCGGAGCATCCACTGGAACTCGCGAAGCCTTGGAGTTGCGCGATACCAGCGACCCCAAACGATATAACGGCAAGGGTGTGCTCCAAGCGGTCGAAAACGTCAACGACCGCATTGCTCCGGCCCTGCTCGGCTTTGAGTCTTCGCAACAGGTGACGATCGACAACACCATGCTGGCCCTTGACGGTACGGCCAACAAGGAAAA
>WRKE01000193.1 GCA_009778235.1 Pseudomonadota bacterium | reverse complement strand
GAGGCCGAGCTCCGCAAGGACGACACCGATTTTCTCGATCGGCTCGATCCCGGTACCCCGGCCCGCGCCTTCCTCACCGCCCCTGATCAGCACGGTTCTTTGCTCGAGCTGTTCGCCTTCGCCGATCTGCTCGACCGGGGCTACCGCCAGTTGAGTTCCGGCCAGGAACGCAAGCTCTGCCTGCTCCAGCAACTCACCAGGGGCGTTGGCCTGTTGATCCTGGAAAATCCCTACGAAGGGCTCGACCAGAAAAGCCGGGTGGAATTGGACCGGGTGCTGGCCGGGCTGCGGGACCAGGGTCTAAGTCTGCTCATCCTGGTCAGCAACCGGGCCGATATCCCTGACTGGTGCACCCATCTCGCGGCCTTTAGCACCGGCACCATCGCTGTCCAGGGACCGAGGGCTGAGGTCTTAACCAAGGTGGCCGGCTGTCTGGCCAGCCAGCCGCCGCTCTTTCAAGTGACCGTGGCAGACTTCCGGCAACATCATTTGCCGCCTGAAGAAACTGGCGATACCAGCGCCAGCCTGGTCAGCTTACGCTCGGGTTTTGCCCGCTACGGCGAGATCGAGGTATTTACCGGCCTTGATCTTACCATCGGCCGGGGCGATCATACCCTGATCACCGGCCCCAACGGCTGTGGCAAATCGACCCTGCTGCAGCTCATCAGCGGCGACCACCCGCTGTGCTACACCAACGACCTGATCCTGTTTGGCCGACGGCGTGGCAGCGGCGAATCCATCTGGGATCTGAAACGGTGGATGGGCATCCTCAGTCCAGACCTCCACCGCAACCACCGCGTGGCTGGCAGCGGGCTGGCCATCGTGCTCTCCGGGCTCTTCGATTCCATCGGGCTCTACACCCGCCCCAGCGAGGCGCAACTGCAACTCGGCCGTCGCTGGCTGGAACGCCTCGGCCTGGCGCACAAGGCGCAGGTGTCTTTCCGCCGGATGAATTACGGCGAGCAACGGCTGCTGCTGCTGGCCCGGGCACTGATCAAGTCGCCGCAGTTACTCCTCTTAGACGAACCAACCCTGGGACTCGATGAGCCCAATCGCATGGCCCTGCTTGATTTCCTGGCCTCCATCGCCGGCGAGCAACTGACCACCATCGTCTACGTCAGCCACCGCCCGGACGAGTACCGGGACTTTTTCCAGCAGCATGTCCGGTTTGGATGAACACCTTTTGAGCCGAAGGAGATTGTTGGTTCCGCAAGGATGGGTTTCGTTGCGCTCTACCCATCCTGCCAGCTACAACCGGGCGGGGTAGGTGCCGCAAAACAGCGCCCAACACCTGCCAGAGCGCCGGAAAAGACTATCTGGTTCCCGAAGGCGCTCGCCCCCACACCCATCAGCCGCACGGTGAACGAATTCCCCTTGACACCGACCCGCTCAGGAGTTGTATAGATACGCCGACACCACCTTGGACTTGACCAGGGTCGAAGGCTGCATCCAGCTCGCCCTGATCAGCAGCGCAAGCAATCAACATAACCGTCTGGAATATTCAAGAAACATGATACTGCCATACCGAGAGTACCGGCCCCAGGTCGGCAAAGGCGGCTGGGTCGCCCCCAACGCCACCTTGATCGGTGACGCCATCCTGGGTGAGGATGTGTCGCTCTGGTTCGGGGTCATTTGCCGGGGCGATGTCCACCGGATCCGCATCGGCGACCGCACCAACATCCAGGATCTCTCCCTGCTCCACATTACCCAGCATGCGGGCGCGGAGCGGGACGACCAGGACGGTCACCCGACGATCATCGGCAGCGAGTGCACCGTCGGCCATCGGGTCATTCTCCACGGCTGTACGGTGGGCGATCTCTGCCTGATCGGCATGGGGGCGATCATCCTCGATGGCGCGGTGATCGGCAAGGAATCAATTGTCGGGGCCGGTTCGGTGGTGACGCCGGGCAAACACTTTCCTCCCCGCTCCCTGATCATGGGGACCCCGGCCAAGGCGGTCAAGGAGGTCAGCGATGCCCAGCTGCAGGAGATGCAAGCCTCGTGGCGGCGCTATCTGGCGCTGAAAAACGAATATTACCGGGCCGGGCTGGGAGACGGTTTTTAAATAAACCGACCGCCGCCGGCCCGGCCATGCCAGGCGGTCAGAGAATCAAAACCGAGTTGGCCTCGCCATACTCGTTGGGGGAATAGCCGTCCGCCCCGGGATCGTTGACCCAGACACCGCCGTCGAGCACATAGCGAAAACGATAGGAACGGCCGACCGGCAAGGAGAGGGTGGCGGAAAAGCTGCCATCCTTGAGTTTCTTCATGGGCGTCTCCCGCAGTGACCAGCCGTTGAACTCGCCAGCCACCACAGCGGTATTCGCCTTTTCTTCGTTCTCATATTTAAAGGTGACGCGGCACACTGTTCCGGTTTTGGAATAGCTTTTCTTCAACATAGGTGAGATCTCCTTGTCCATCGAAGGCGGTTTGACTCAAGTCGTGAAGTGACGCGGCGGTATACAGAAAATAATATAGTAGCCGACTGCCAAGGGCAAGCACTATCTCAAGGCGCCAGCATCCTTGGACAACGCGACGAAGGTACCGCAGGGCCTGACAGGTGACACCAAGTGGTCGACAAGCCCATGACCCTTGCCCGCATCTTCCCGCTTTTTTGACCATCAACCAACTTGACCCGCCTCGGGTCAGTCCTTTTCATTGCCAGCTTAAACCACATGACCACCGTCCCCCCATTAGCCGACCAATCCGGCCTCCGCCTGCCTGAACTGCTGGCCCCGGCCGGCAATTTCGAAAAAATGGCCATTGCCATCCACTATGGCGCCGACGCCGTGTATCTAGGGGGCAAGGCCTTCAGCCTCCGCGCCCGGGCCGTCAATTTCGAGGAGGACGAGCTGCGCCGGGCTGTGGCCTATGCCCATAGGTACGGCGTCAAGGTCTATGTCACGGTCAACATCTTCGCCCATACCCGCGACCTTGAACCGCTTACGCCCTATCTGCTGCTGCTGCGGGAAATAGGGGTAGACGGCTGTATCGTCAGTGATCCCGGGGTGCTGGCCATAGCGCGGCGGCTTGTTCCCGAAATGCCGCTCCACTTGTCCACCCAGGCCAACGTGACCAACATTGCCAGCGCCCGTTTCTGGGTCGAACAGGGCGGGGTGCGGCGACTGAATCTTGCCCGGGAACTGGGTTTGGCCGAGATTCAGGCCATGCGGGCCGCCACTTCAGCTGAACTGGAGGTCTTTGTCCATGGGGCGCTGTGCATTTCCTATTCGGGCCGCTGCCTGCTCAGTCAGTATTTCACCGGGCGTAACGCCAACCTTGGCGACTGCGCCCACCCCTGCCGCTATGCCTACGCGGTAGTCGAAGAAAAGCGGCCGGGCCAGTACTTCCCCATTGAAGAAGACCAGCATGGTACCTATATTTTCAACTCCCGGGACCTGTGCCTGCTGGATCAGCTCCCGGCCCTGATCCATGCCGGTGTCGACGCGGTCAAGATCGAAGGACGGATGAAATCGGCGAGCTATGTGGGGGCGGTGGTGCGGCTGTACCGACAGGCCCTCGACTGGATCAAGCCTCAACTTTTTTCCGGCCTTCCACCAGTTAGCCTCGTATTACCCGAAGCTTTTCACAAGGAAATGAGCAAGATCGGCACCCGGGGGCAAACAGAAAACTTTTTCGTCACCCCCCCTTCATCCGCCGACATGTTATATGATAGAATGAAGGTAGAACAAGAATTTGTGCCGGTCGGCATTACCCGTGCTGCCACACCTTTTCTGATTGAGACCCGGCATATGCTTTTTGTTGGCGACCAGGTGGAATATCTGGGGCTGAAGACCATTGAACCGGAATTGGTGACAATCAGAGCCATTCACCTGGAAGACGGTACACCGGTGCAGCGAGCGAATCCGGGCAGTAGAGTGATCCTGCAAACCGAGCCGTCCCTGACAACCATTGAACCTCACACCTTGCTGCGCAAACAGATAATAAAGCCCGCATGAAGTCTTTTCTCAACCTCCCCTTTCTCCCGGAAGACAAGTATCTTGATTTCCTCGGCCAATGCATCGCCGACGTGGACAGTGTTCACTTCAGCCTGCTGCCCGGCCAAACTTTCTGCAGCCGTACCCCAACCGAACCGAGCATCAGCCAAGCGGCCAACATTGCGGGATTGGAACATCTGCCCGGTCCGAAAAAATATGCCCTGCTCGACAGCCAGTTTTATGCACCCGATCTATTGACCGACTCCGATTTCATCGAATCGATCCTGGGCAACCTGAACCACTGCCTGGACCATGACGTGCTCGACGGCATCGTTTACTGCGATCATTACCTGCTCCAGACGCTGGCCGCCAAATCTCCGGAAATCGTCGCCCAACTTGAAGCGGTGCCCAGTGTCAACACCATACAGGACTCGGTGCGTAAAATAGAGACCCAACTGACCTATATTGATGAAACCGGTTTCAAGCTGCCCAGCAAGATCACCATCGACCGCTCACTCAACCGCGACTTGGATGAATTGACCAAGATCAGCCTGATCATGCACCAGAATATCCCTGGCCTCAAGCTCGAGATCCTGGCCAACGAAGGCTGTCTGCCCTATTGTCCCTTCAAGCTCTCCCACGAGTCCCACATTGCCGTGGCCAATATAGATCGCGACCAGACCCGTTCTCTCAACAAGAGCATCGGTTGTATGCACCTGTTAAACGAACAGCCGTACCGGTTGCTGCAATCGCCCTTCATCCGACCGGAGGACGTTGATCTGTACCTCTACCATGTGGACACGATCAGCCTGTGCGGCTACTCCTTGGGAGCCGAGTTCCTGATCAACGCCATTACCGCCTACCGCGCCCGGCGGTACGACGGCAACCTGCTCGACCTGCTGGCAGCCTCAGCCTGGCTGACCGATCGTCTTTATATCGACAACAATCAGTTGTCATTCGATTTTGCCAACTTGCTCGCCCAATGCGACAACCGCTGCGGCCAATGCGGCTTCTGTCAGGAATTGTTCGATTCCATCGCCCAACCCCTCCCGCCACAATTAAAAACCTACGCCAGCCAGCCGTTTGACAAAGAGAAATACTGCGGATAAGATGTCACCTCCGCCCGGCCTGGTGCCGGCGCCATCCATGCCGACGGAAAGGCGGCCCACATCGTCGGACACTTTTGATCTTTTTGCCGCGGCACGATATGGAATCATTTGAACAGCTGTTAGCAGAATCGACGCGTATCCATGGTCATATCTGCGCCGGCCAGGTAATCGGCGTGCGCATGGCCATGGCCGGGCTTGCGCGGATCAACATCACTGATCCCAAGGGAACGGAGCGAAAAAAGCTCTATGTGCTGGTCGAAATCGACCGCTGCGCCACCGACGCCATCCAGTCGGTCACCGGGTGCAGCTTGGGCAAGCGTTCGTTGCGCTGGCTCGATTTTGGCATTATGGCCGCCACCTTCGTTAACCTTGCCAGCGGCCAGGCGGTCCGGGTTGTCGCCCGCGAGGAAGCCAGGACCCTGGCCGAGAACTATTGCCCGGAAGTGGAAGACAAATACCAGCGCCAGTTGCAGGCGTACAAGGTTATGCTCCTGGACCAGTTGTTCACCTTCCAGGAGGTCGAGGTGAGGATTCCGGAATGCAACCTGCCGGGCCGTCCGCTCCGCCGGGTCCAGTGCGGCCAATGCGGCGACTGGGTCCAGGATTGCCGCGATCTGGAACAAAACGGCCGCACCCTCTGCCGCGCCTGCGACGGCGAACGCTATTATCGGGTAATCGGCTAGTGCCCTGCTTGCTTCCTAAAACGAATTGCCGTTGGCCGGGCGCTCAATGGCAATGGATCGGCTGATGATTTCTCCCCCGTCAGACGGCAAAAGCAAAATAAGTTCGTTCCTCTTTGAGCAAAGAAAGCTTATTGCACTTCTAGTCGTAATCGCACTCTGGCTTTGGCTCTTCCCGAAATGGGTTAATTGGGTCACCGCAAAACCTCTTGATGAAGTAATCACACTCGCTCCCCGTGGCTCAATCTGCAAAGAAATTCGCGTTGTCATTCCAGAGATCTTTGAACTCAACTTGGTGTTCGAGCGGGCTAACCTCCCATTTGAACAACTGAAATCGCTGTTGGGTATGCCGTCGTACACGGCGGATAAGATACCAATACCTTCTGGAGTCAGGGTACCTGTCAAATGGGCGCTGAAAGATCTGTCTGGAGCCTCAATCGCCGCATCCGGGGAGGTTGACTCCTTCAGTTCGGATAGTTGGTCGGCTACAGAGGTTGGCCGCCAGGTCGATCATGTCCGAGTGGCTCCAGGTCGGTACCTGTTCACTGCAGAGATCCTGCGCGACGTTCCTGAGCTTGCCCACATCAAAACTCGCCTTTCTATGCAGCTCCACCCAAAGACATCTTCCACGTGGCAGATGTCTTTTGTTGTTTGGGGTTCTTTGGCTTACGTCCTTCTCGTTTTGCCAGCCGCAGTCGCCATCGTCCTAGATCTG
>WRKE01000192.1 GCA_009778235.1 Pseudomonadota bacterium | reverse complement strand
CTGGAGAGCGGTGTTGGTCGGATCGGCCACCACCGCGTCGATCCACTTGCCGATTTGCACCATCTGTTCCTCCTTGAACCCGCGTGAGGTGACGGCCGGGGTCCCCAGGCGGATGCCGCTCGGGTCGAAGGGCTTGCGGGTGTCGTAGGGAACGGCGTTGTAGTTGAGGACAATACCGGCCGCGTCCAGGGCCTTGGCCGTGATTTTGCCGGTTACGCCCTTGTTGGTGAGATCGATCAGCATCAGGTGGTTGTCGGTGCCGCCGGTCACCAGGCGAAAGCCGCGGTCAATCAGGGTGCTGGCCAGAGCTTGGGCGTTTTTGACGATCTGGGCCGCATATTGCTTGAAGGCGTCGGAGGAGGCCTCCTTGAGGGCTACGGCGATGGCGGCGGTGGTGTTGTTGTGCGGACCGCCCTGAAGTCCGGGAAAGACCGCCTTGTCGATGGCAGCGGCATACTCGCTTTTGCACATGATCATGGCGCCCCGGGGACCGCGCAGCGATTTATGGGTGGTGGTGGTGACCACATCGGCATAGGGAATGGGCGAAGGATGGACGCCGCCCGCCACCAGGCCGGCGAAGTGGGCCATGTCCACCAGGAGCAGGGCCCCGCAGGCATCGGCGATCTCGCGGAATGCGGGAAAATCGAGGATCCGGGAGTAGGCGGAGTGACCGGCGATGAGGATCTTGGGTTTACAGGCCAGGGCCTGCTTGCGGATGGCGTCGTAGTTGAGGCGACCGGTTTCCTGATCAAGGGCATAGGACTCGGCGTTGAAGTACTTGCCGGAAATCGACACCTTGGCGCCGTGGGTCAAGTGGCCGCCATGGGGCAGGGCCATGCCGAGAAAGGTGTCGCCGGGGTTGAGGAAGGCAAGATACACCGCCAGGTTGGCCGGTGAGCCTGAATACGGCTGGACATTGACGTGTTCGGCGCCAAACAGATCCTTGGCCCGTTGGATGGCCAGGCTCTCCACCTGATCGATGTATTGTTGTCCTTCGTAATAGCGCTTGCCAGGGTATCCCTCTGAATATTTGTTGGTCAGCACCGAACCGGTGGCTTCCATGACCGCGCTGGAAACGTAGTTTTCCGAGGCGATCAGGCGAATTTTTTTTATTTGCCGCTGTTCTTCTTGCTTGATCAGGGCAAAGAGTTCGGGATCACATGGTTGTAAGCTGCTCATCTGGGCTCCTTGGCTGGGTAGATATGCCGGCGTGGCGTGGTCTGGTCCACGACTGCGGCTCGCTAAAGCATGGGATAATACGGTTTGCGGCTTGGCCGCGGGGTTTGGGCAAATGCAAAAAGGCTTGGAAAGCTGTGCTGCAAGCCAGGTATCATACCCAACCTGGCTGTTGTTGAACAGCAGAAAATGCAGGGCTGCTTTTTGACAAAAGTCTTCTTGGGTGCGGCTGGGCAAAATGGGAGGCAAGGGCCAATGCCGATGGCTCACAGCGGGTCTGGCAGCCGGATTCCGGCCATTTTTCGATTTTCTTGATATGCTCTTATGTACTTGGAAAATAGGTGATGGTAGGGTATTTTACGCGGATAATTCTTCCAGGTTTACGGCGATCCGCAAGACGGTTTGAGCATGATCGTGACCTGGTCGAAGATCGGCAAACAACAAAAGCCTGCGGCGCCGCGAGGGCATGAAAAAGGGTTTGCGAAGAAAAGATTGGCCAGAAGGATGATGCGGACGGCAAGCGGGTTTGGCGACGCGAGTAAGGCGTGTGGGCAACAGATTAGATGTTGAGTGAACAGCAGGGGGGGGAGAATGAAGGCAATAGCACTATTTTGTTATGGGACATTGCAGTCGCCACTGGTGATGAAGGCCGTCACCGGCCAATCCTATGAGGGCAAGGAGGCGACCTTGCACAACTGGGCCCGGTATCGCGTCAGCGGTTCCGAGTATCCCGGCATCATCCCTCAAGCGGGTTCGGCAGTTTCCGGAAAATTGTATTGGGGGCTGGATGACCAGGCCGTTGCCAAACTTGATGCCTTTGAAGGCGACAAGTACGAGCGGGTTGTGGTGCAGGTGAGCATGGCGGACGGCGCCAACGAAGAGGCTTACGTGTACGCGATCCGAAATGATTGCCGCAAGATGCTGTCGGATGATCCCTGGGACTTTGACCGTTTTCTCCAAAATGGTCTGGAAAAGTTCATTCATTGGTTTGTCGAGGATCGCCGGGATCTGTTTGATCGAGGCGACCTCTAATCCGCTCTCCACTCTTCACAAGGGGCAAGACCTGCTGAAAGCAAACCGAGACCAGGGGAAGAAGGCCATGCTCATGGCCTTCTGGGTCGTGCCGTGGCCTTGTCTTTCCGCCTTATTTTTTCCGCCTGCCGGGTAGGGGCTCCGGGAGAGAGAGATACCCGATGTGCCTCCGGAAGATCCGGATTCGGTCGGTACAAAAGCAGCGTCCGGCCGATGGCCTGAACCAAGTTGGCGCCGGTGGCTTCGGCCAACTCTTGTCCCGCCTGATTTCGTTCCACCGGACAGGTCTGTCCGATCTTGACCTTGATCAGTTCATGGCTTTTAAGCGCTGCCTGCATGGAGCTGAGCAGGGCAGGGGACAGTCCTTCCTTGCCGATGTAGACCACCGGCTTGAGGTGGTGTCCCATGCTGCGCAATACTTTTTTCTCATGGCTGGTCAGTTCGACCGGCTCAGTTTCGGTCTCGGCTTGTTCGCTCATATCTTATCGTACCACTCCGTATGCTGAGGTAATGGTGCGGCTGCAGTTTGCAACCGCGCTGGTTCAACTGTAAAGCCGGCCTGCAAGGCCGGGGATGGAAAAGGCGGTCTGCACCAAGATTCCCTGCTTAAGAGCAAACCCCAGCCATGCCTTGCCGGGCCGTATCCGTCTGTCTGCGAGGGTTGCGCACTAACGGACGCATACAAAAAAAACCCCGCGCTCCCGTAAGCCTTTTTCCAGGCGTCTGCCGATGTATCCGGTGAGCAGAATCAGTGGTCGCAAGGGGAGTCCGCCTTATTGGTGCGGAGTCGCGGCAGTCATTGGAATCCGGAACTCAGGTGATTTGGGCTGCGAAGAAAACAAATACAAAAAACAAGTACAGCAGGGAGGAGTGCTGCGGAAAAAAGCGAGTGGGCGGGATGATTGGCGCCCACTCCAAGGGTCTTATCCTTTTTTGACGATCAGTTTGTTACCCGTTTGCAGGGCATTGCCGCTGAGCTTGTTCCAGGTGCGGATGCTTTGGGGTGAGGACTGAAATTTTTTGGCAATGGCATCCAGGGTATCCCCGTTTTTCACCACGTACCAGGTGGGGGGCTGGTCCTTAACCGGCTGGACGGATTTTTTTGGTTCGTTGGCCGGCTGCGGTGCCGGTGCCTTGGCAATGCTTTTTTTCTTGGCGGTCTCCAAGGTAGGGATTGCAGCAGATTTTTTGGGTTCGTTGTCCGTGGTCTTGGCCACCGCGATCTTGGTTGCAGTGGCAGCAAGAGTGGCTTCGGCCTTTATTGGGGCAGGGGGTGAGGCGGAGAGAGCCAGTTGCTGTCCCGGTTTGAGCTTGCTCGCTTGGGAAAGATTGTTCCAGCTCATAATCTGCTGGAGCGAAATGTTATGTCGCTTGGCGATTGAAGCCAGGGTCTCGCCGGACTTCAAGATGTATTTCACCAACTGGTGCGGGTGGTTATCCTTGCCGCTGTTTTTGGCCACGCGGTCTCCAGATTGTCTGTCCCTGTCCTTGGCAATGACATATTTGGTGATGGTGGTCGGGATCTGGAGGCGCAATCCCTTCGGCAACTGAGCGCTCCTTAAGTTGTTGGCTTTCAGGAGGGTGGTCTTGTTGATATTGTACAGACCGCAGATACTGTCTATGGTTTCGTCCTTCTTGACCGTATGAGTGGTGTAGGCGATCGTGGTCACCGGGCGGAGCTTGTCGAGATTGCCGGCGACCAGTTCTCTGGTCCCCACGGGAATACGCAAGGAGTACTCGTTCTTGGGCGGAACCAGGCCTTTTCTCAACTCGTTGTTGAGCGCCCGCAATTCTTTCGTCGAGGCGTTGGCGGTGGCGGCTACCGCATCAAGGCTGACTCCGCCGGGAACGGTGATGGTCTCGTACTCGTGCGGTTTTTTGTAGTCAATGTCGGTGAATCCGTACTTTTCCGGGTTGCGGGCAATGATGATGGCGGCAATCAGTTTCGGCACATACCGTTTGGTTTCCATGAAGATGTCTTCTGTTACAGCTATCTCCCAGAAATCATTTGCATTGTTTGTTTTCAAGGCCGTGTCGATCTTTTTCTCGCCCGCGTTATACGCGGCCACGGCAAGGTACCAGTCCCCGAACTGGGCATAGAGGCTGGAAAGATATTGGATCGCTGCCCTGGTGGCCTTTTCCGGTTGCCTCCGCTCGTCGACCCAGGAATCGATCCTGAGGCCGTATCTGCTGCCGGTGCCTTCGATGAATTGCCACAGGCCGCACGCTTTGGCCGGCGAATAGGCCGACGGATTGTAGCCCGATTCGATCATGGCCAGGAAAACCAGATCCGTGGGGAGACCGGCCTTTTTCAGCTCCGCTTCGATATGGGGGCGGTACATGGAAGAGCGGGCCAGCCACTGGGTGAAGTAATTCCTCTGTTTCCCCTGGAACAGCTCAAGGTAGTACAGGACCTGCTTGTTTACCATGATGGGGAAATCATACTTGTGGGGGATTATGCCCAACTTCTCCAGGGAGTAGGTCTGGCCGATGCCGTATTCCCAGGCGCCGGGAGCATTGAGGGCTTCCAGCTCCTCTTTGGCGAATTCCTCTGGCTCAACCAGGGAAATCTCTTCGTCCTGGTTGTCGGTGAGCGCCACCTCGCTGGCGGGTGTGGGTAGGGCTGATTGCTTGTTGTGCGAGGAGCAGGCGGTGAAGGAGAGGCAGAGGAGGGCAAGAAGACAGTGGGTCAGCAGCGTTGGCAATATTTTCATATGAAGTAGTCGGGTTTATGCAACCTTATAATTGCATTGAAACAATATTGTTTTCTGCGATCAATCCGGGGCTGAACATAAAATCGGCATAGGCGATGAACCTTTCTAACTTTTAACCGGAAGAATGACAAGCAAAAGTATTTGATTGCGTTGTTTTGCCCTGTTTGCTCGTTGTTTTTTTTCTTTGTTTTTTTTCTGAGGCCGTTATTTTTTCCGGTTTTTTGTGCATGAAGACAGATTGAGGAATTATGGGTGGCTTCTCAAGCCGGCCATCTGGACTTTTTTTAATAATATATTGTTTTATCAGTAAATAAATAATACCTCACCTGCGGGCGTCATGGACAGGGTTGTCTCTCGGCCCTGATTATGTCCATTCGGTTCTGGCTCGCTGACCAGTGGGCACTGTCCGTCATTGGAGACAGAGAAAAAAAAGCACTTTTTTTTCAGCGAACATGCTAAAAACCTCATCGGATTTTCACCGGCACATAGGGTTGGCTGGCTCATCAGACTTGACTGTTGAGAGCAATATTGTCGGTAAAAAAATGTTGATCTTGGTGCTGGAGCGGTGGGCCGCTCCCTGTGATTTTGTCGGGAACGCATTGAAATTATGCTGAAATTGATCAAATATTGTTTCATCTTTTTCTTGATCCTCTTTGGTTTTGCCGTGGCGATGGGAGCGGGCGGACTCTATTACCTGGTCACCATGGTGCCGGCGCCGGAGATCGAAGAGGCGGCCATCAACGAAATCTTGGGGCGGGAAAGCCTGGTGTATTACCGGGACGGCCAAGACAAGCTGGGTGTGCTGTTTGAGGGGATCCACCGCCAGTACCTCACCTATGACCAGATCCCGAAGGATTTTGTCAACGCCCTGATTGCTGCTGAAGACAACCGATTTTTCAGCCATTTCGGGATCGATGTTCCAGGGATAGGCCGGGCGATGCTGGTCAACCTCAAGGCGGGCAAGGTGGTCCAGGGCGGCAGCACCATCACCCAGCAAACCGCCAAGAACCTGTTCAAACGGGAGTCGCGCACCCTCCAGGCCAAACTCAAGGAGCTGTTGTATGCCCTGCGGCTGGAACACCGGTACAGCAAGAAGAAAATTTTCGAATTCTACACCAATCAGTTCTTTGTCAGCGGCAATGGGCACGGTCTCGGCGTGGCGGCCCGCTTTTTCTTCGATAAGGAGCCCAAGGATCTGACCCTGCTCGAATGCGCCTTTATTGCCGGCAGCGTCAAGCGGCCCAACTATTACAACCCGTTTTTGAAAAAGAACCAGGCCAATGCCGACGATGTCAGACAGAGAAGCGAGGAGCGCGTCCGCTACGTGCTTGGCCAGATGCGCAAGAATGGCTTGCTCGGCGAGGAGGAATACAAGACCCTTGATCTCACTACCTTGGTGTTCAAACAGGGAAAGATGTCCTATGCCCAAAATACGGCCATGGACCTGGTCCGGGAAGGTTTGAGCACCCCGTTCATAGCCGATATCTTAGAGCAAAACGGTATTGCCAACATCGC
>WRKE01000191.1 GCA_009778235.1 Pseudomonadota bacterium | reverse complement strand
GGCGATGCTGGACGGGTCACGGATGATTTGCAGCCATTCCTTGCGGACCATGCCCCGGAGGCGAAGCAGCGATCCCGGTTTCATGGCAACGTCCCGGTTGATTGATGGTCTTGCAGCAGGCTGATGAAGGCGTCTTCCATGGTGGCCTCGCTTCCCGGCGCGCCGCCATTTTTTTGATTTTTCATCTCCTCGGGCGTGCCCTCGGCCAGCACCCGTCCGTCAGCCATGATGACCAGGCGGTCGCAGTATTCGGCCTCCTCCATGAAATGGGTGGTGACCAGCACCGTGACGCCCTGGTCGGCCAGGCTGTTGATCTGGGTCCAAAAGTCGCGGCGGGCCAGGGGATCGACCCCTGAGGTGGGCTCGTCGAGGAACAGCACCTCGGGTTCGTGCATCAGGGCCACGGCCAGGGCCAGGCGCTGTTTGAACCCGAGCGGCAAGTCCTGACCTTCGGTATCAGCATAGGGTGCAAGGTCAAAGGTGGCGAGCGCCCAGTCGATCTGGCGGCGGCGGCGTTGGCCGTGCAGTCCGTAGGCGCTGCTGAAAAATCGAAGATTCTGCCGCACGGTCAGATTGCCATACAGAGAAAATTTCTGCGCCATGTAGCCAATGTGGCCGCGGGCAGCGGCAGCGGCGGTGCGCAGGTTCAGCCCGGCCACAGTGCAGGTGCCGCTGGTGATGGGCAATAGGCCGCAGAGCATGCGGAAAGTGGTGGTCTTGCCAGCGCCGTTGGCTCCCAGCAGACCGAAGATTTCGCCGGACCGCACCCGGAAGCTGACCTGGTCAACCGCGCAAAAGGTGCCGAATCGGCGCACCAGGTGGTCGACGGTGATTACCTCCTCTCCGCCGCCACGATTGGTGAGCGTTGCCAGGGCAATCCGGCTATTCTCCCGGCCGGCGGTCTGATCCTTGAGGGTGGCCACGAAGTAATCCTCGAACCGGGGCGTAACCGGTAAGACTTCTGCGCCTGCGGGGACGGACAGGGCGGCAAGGGTCAGGGGATTGCGGTCGCGGCTGACCACCCGTACCGAGGTGCCCAGGACCAGGGCGTCCAGGACCGCGGGATCGCGGCTCAACTCACGCTGCAAGGCGCGCTTGGCCAGCATTGGTGCCCGGATGAGCCAGGTGCGGCCGGCCACCTGTCGGCTGAAGTTTTTTGGATCGTCGTGGCCGAGGATGCGGCCGCCATGGATGAGCACCACCTCGGCACACCGCTCGGCTTCGTCGAGATAGGCGGTGCTGAGCAGCACACTCATGGATTCGGCCTTGACCAGGTGATAGACTATCTGCCACAGTTCCCGCCGGGAAACCGGGTCCACGCCCACGGTGGGCTCGTCGAGCAGCAGCAGGCGCGGGGGCTGTACCAGGGCGCAGACCAGGCCCAGCTTCTGCTTCATGCCGCCGGAAAGCCGCCCGGCAAGCCGCCGCTGGAACCCTTCCAGCCCGGCCATGGCCAAGAGTTGTTGGTAGCGTTCGTTGCGCTTGTTGATTGGCACGCCCTGGAGATCGGCGTAAAGATCAAGGTTCTCCCGCACGCTCAAATCCTCGTACAGGCCGAACCGCTGGGGCATGTAGCCGATTTGCGCCTGGACCTCCAAGGGATTGCGGGCCACGTCGATCCCCAGGACTTGCACGGTTCCACGGTCAGGGAGCAACAGACCGGCGCACAGCCGCATCAGGGTGGTCTTGCCGGCCGCATCCGGGCCGATCAGGCCGGTGACCCGGCCGGGCTGGATAGCGCAGCTCACCCCGCTCAAGGCGGCGATCCGTTTTTTTTCCACCACAAAGCCCTTGTCCACCCGGTCAAGAGTGAGCACCGGCGCCAATGGATCGGTGTTCGCGGACCAGGAGGGGAGAGTGGCTTGCTGGAGGTCCATGGCAATCGGATGAAGAGGCTGTGTGGCGGAGCAAGGCGAAACATCGCGCCGCTTGATCAATTGGATTTTAGTATCTTACCACAGTGCGGGGATATTGCGCCCGCGGATTGCATGACCATGGCCAGGATTCTTGACCGCCAAGTTGGCAACCAGGCGGCGGCCATCCGCAAGAAAACGTTTTGGCAAGATAGCGCTTCGTTTTTTGGGCTGGATACGGTAAGTTTAGGAGGATTACTCGAATCTTTTCCGGATTTTTTTGATTTTAATTGCCCGATCGGCCACCACCTGACATGGACAGCGATTCACCTATCACCATAATCACCGCTGCGGAATTTCTCCGCCACGACACCGGCGGCGGCGACCATCCCGAGGCAGCCGAGCGGATGGTGGCGATCACTGACCGGCTGGCCGAGGGTTACCTGGCCAATCGCATCCACCACCTGCCGCCTCGGCCGGCCGAGCGCGAGCAGTTGCTGGTCTTTCACACCGAGAGCTGGTTGTTCCGCTTTGAGGAATCCGTGCTGAGCGGGCGCACCTACATCGACCACCCCGATAACCAGGTGGGCTACGATTCCTATGAAATAGCCATGTTGTCCGCCGGGTCGGGACTGGTGGGCATCGATCTGGTCGAGGCGCAGTTCGGCGGAATCGTGTTCTGCCAAACCCGTCCGCCGGGACACCATGCCGAGCCCAACCAACCCTATGGTTTTTGTTTTTTTAACAACTGCGTCATCGCGGCCCGCTACTGGCAACAGCACTATGGCCGGCAGCGGGTTTGTATCTTTGATTTCGATGCCCACCACGGCAACGGCATCCAGACCGCCTTTGAGCAAGATGCCGAGACCAGTTATGTCTCCATCCACGAGCATCCCAGCTTTAGTTATCCGGGCACAGGCTGGGCCGAGGAACGGGGGATCGGGGCCGGTAAGGGGACCATCCTCAATCTGCCGCTGCCGCCGGGGGCAGGGGAGGAGCAAGTGCTGCGTATTTTGCCTAAAATACGCCAATTCATCCAAGAGAACCGGCCCGACGCCCTGATCGTCGGCGCCGGTTTTGACGCCCACCTTGACGACGACATGTCCGGGCTCGCCTTCACCGTCGATCTGTATCGGAAACTAGGCGTCTTTGTTCGTGAAATAGCAGAGGAATTTACCCAGAACCGAGTGGTGTCCATCCTGGAGGGCGGATACAATCTGCGCCGGTTGGGTAGCTGTGTCGAGGCATATCTGCGGGGGCTGGCGGAACGGGACGCATGAAGGCAGGCAGCCTGGAAAAAGAAATGATCATGGGAGGAGCGCCGTGTTTATTCGTTACCATATGACCCCTTCGCCGGTTACGGTCACACCGGAGACGACCGTGGCCGAGGCGATGGACGTAGTCCAGCAGAAAAATATCCGCCATCTCCTGGTGACGGACGGCCACGGTGTGCTTCAGGGCGTTCTTTCCGACCGGGACCTGCGTTCGGCCTGGCCGTCGTCCGTGGCCCGCAGTCAGGAACGACAACGGGTCGAGGAGCTGGTCAACAACACGCCGGTGAGCGTGCTCATGACCCGCGACTGCCTGACACTCACCCCCAATGCCACCCTGGACGACGCCCTGCTCCTCTTTCAATCCCGCAAAATAGGCGCCCTGCCGGTGGTGAGCGACGAGGACAAGGTGGTCGGCATTTTTACCACCGCTGACCTGATGAACGCCTACCGCATTCTGTTTGGCCTGGGCGAGAAGGGTTCAGTGCTGATTTCGATCGAAGATGTCGGTGATCCTCAGGCCATGTCCAGGCTGGTGCAGGTGATGGAGGAGAAACAGGTTTCCTTCACCCGGCTGGTCCGGACGGGCGGCGGCAACAATCGGAAGGCAATGATTTATCTCCGTATCAATACCTATAATATCCGGGCCGTGCACAAGGCGCTAGAGGCCGCAGGCTTCACCATCCACATCCCCGGAGAATTCAAGGAATAGGAACCGCTATGTTGGAAAAGCTGTTTACGCCCAGGTCGATCGCCCTTATCGGCGCTTCCAGGACCGAGGGGAAGGTCGGTCATTACACCATGTGCAACCTGGTGCAGAGCGGCTTTACCGGGCCGATCGTGCCGGTTAACCCGGCGGGAGGCGAGTTTTTCGGGCTCAAGGTCTATCCCCGGCTGTTGGATTACCCGGGCCCGGTGGATCTGGTGATTGTGGCGGTGCCGGCGGATCAGGTCCTGGCCGCGGCCCAGGATGCGGTGCGGAAGAAGGCGGGCGCATTGGTGGTCGTGGCCTCTGGTTTCAAGGAATCCGGCCGCCAAGGTCGGATCGTTGAGATGGAACTGATCGAGATCTGCCGCAAGGGTGGGGTACGACTGCTCGGCCCCAACTGTCTGGGCGTGATCAACACCAAGATCAACCTCAATGCCTCCTTCTCCAAACGCTCGCCCCAGGCCGGGCTATTGGCCATCTTCTCCCAGTCCGGCGCCCTGTGCACCGCCATGATGGACACCGCCAACGAACGGGAGTTGGGGGTGTCCATGGCGGTGTCCATCGGCAACAAGGCCGACATCACCGAGGTCGACATTCTCTCTGCCCTGGCCCATGACGAGGAAACCCGGGTGATCGTCGGCTACCTCGAGGATATCAGCGACGGCGACAAGTTCGTCAAGGCGGCCGAGGAGGCGAGTTCGCGCAAACCGGTGGTGATTCTCAAGGCTGGGACCACCGTGGCCGGGGTCAAGGCCGCGGCCAACCATACCGGGGTGCTGGCCGGTAAGGACACCGCCTATGGCGCTGCCTTCAAACGGGCTGGCATCTGCCGGGCTGACAGTTTCGAGGCCCTGTTCGATTACGCCACTGCCCTGGCCCTGCAGCCAACCCCCAAGGGCGACCGGGTGTTGATCATCGCCAATTCGGGCGGCTCCTGTACCGTGGCCGCCGACGCGGTGGAAAAGGCGGGAATGAGCGTCACCCCGCTGAGCGACCGGCTGATCACGCAATTTCGCGAGCAGTTGCCGTCAGCCGCTTTTATCGATAATCCCATCGATATTTCCGCCGCCGCTGATCCCCGCCACTATGCCGCGGCCATTGATATTGCCGCCGCTGATCCCGACATCGATTCGATTCTGCTGGTGCTGGCGCCTCAGTATATGTCCGAGCCGGCGGCCACGGTGCGGGCGATCGTTGCCCACCTCGACGACAACACCCCGGTGATCGCCTCGTTTCTCGGCGGCAGCGAGTTCATGCCCTCGCGCAAGGAGCTGGCCGCCGCCGGGCTGCCCTTCTACGAATCGCCGGAACGGGCGGTCGGCGCCCTCAAGACCATGCACGAGTATGGGGTCTGGCAGAACCGTCCCGCCCGCCATGTGGTCCGCTTCCCGGTCAACCGGCGGCGGGTCGAACGGATCATCACCCGGAGGCAGCGGACCAGCCGTCTCAGGCTGGGCGAGGTCAAATCCAAGGACATCCTCAAGGCCTACGGCTTTCGTGTGCCGCCGGGGCGCCTCACCACCAGTCCGGAGGAGGCGGTGGAAATCGCCCGCTTCATCGGTTTTCCCGTGGCGCTCAAGATCATCTCGCCTTCGATCGTCCATAAGTCGGACCTCGGCGGGGTGCGCCTCAACCTCGGTTCCGCCGAGGAGGTTGCCGACGCCTTTGACCTGATGATGCTGCGGATCAACAAGCATGCCCCCAATGCCATCATCGGCGGCATTTACGTCGAGGAAATGGCGGAAAAAGGGCTGGAGGTGATCATCGGCATGACCCGCGATCCCCAATTCGGGCCGATGCTGATGTTCGGTCTCGGCGGCATCTTTGTCGAGGTGATGAAGGATGTCACCTTCCACCTGGCGCCGATCACCGAGAACGAGGCGGTGCAGATGCTCAAGTCGACCCGCTCTTACGAGTTGCTCCAGGGCAAGCGCGGCGTCAAGGAGGTCGACCTCCAGGCCATTGCCGTGGCCATGCAGCGCATCAGCCAGTTGACCACCGACTTCCCCCAGATCCTTGATCTTGAAATCAACCCGCTGATCGTCGGCGAGGTCGGGAACGAGCCGGTGGTGGTCGATGCCAGCATGACCTTTGCGCCGCTCCCCGAGGAGCATTGAACCGCGTCCCGGTGTTTTTTGATTTTGAGTTCTCGTTGTTCTGATGAGGAAAAATCCATGGAATATGTGAAGGATTGGCAGGAAATCTACAGCGACATGATCGCCACCCCGGCCCAGGCGCTTGGTCATCTCAAATCCGGGAACCGGGTCTTTATCGGCACCGGCTGCGGCGCCCCCCAGGAGCTGATCGCGGCCATGACCGGCCGGGCCCGCTCGGTATCCAATGTCGAGATCATCCAGCTGATCACCAAGGGTGACGCCCCCTATGCCGACAAGAAGATGTCGGACAGCTTCGCCATCAACGCCTTTTTCATCAGTTCCAACGTCCGCGACGTCATCCAGGAGGGTTTTGGTGATTACACCCCGATTCTTCTTTCCGACGTGCCCGCCCTGTTCAACTCGGGCAGCCTGCCCATCGACATCGCCCTGGTTCAAGTGAC
>WRKE01000190.1 GCA_009778235.1 Pseudomonadota bacterium | reverse complement strand
TTTGCTGTTATAATCGAACACCTTGCGCTGCCAGCGATCCGCTATGCTGTCCAGATCAATGAAACGTTGGGCTTTATTGAGAATGGATTGGAGAACGACCTGGTTTTTGTTGAGGCCAAATTCGGAGTTGTAAGGATACTGGAAGACGATATTGGCCTTGAATCCGGGTTTTTCCAGGTAGTTGGTCAGGGAGAGCAGCAGGTTCTGCGTTGCCATCAACAGGTCGATCTCACCATGTTCAAGGGCCTGAAAGGCATCGGGAAAGGAGAGATAGGCGCGGGTGTGCACACCCTCAGGAAACCATTCGCGAAATAATTCCACATGGGCTGAGGCCGATTTTTGCACCAGTCCCACCTTGACGTTCATGAGTTCGTTGATACTCACATCAGGGAAGTCGGCCTTGGACAACAGCGCATAGGTGTCGGTATAGTTGGGCGCGTTGAGCCAGAGAAAACGCTCATCTCTGTGTTTGGAGCGGAGCAGCTCGGAAACCAGGGCCACCTCGTTCTTTTCCAGCAGAGCAAGCAGCTCCTCCCAAGCGGTCCCCGGGGGATTGACTATCCTGAAATGGAGGCCGGTGAGGCGGGTAACCTCCTGAAGCACATCAACCGCTACCCCCTGGAAGGCTTTATCTTCTGAATTGTAGAAAGAGATAGGATAATTATCGCCTTCACAACCTATCGGGACAGCGGAGTCCTTAGCGTTGTGTTGCTGGATATATTGCTTCTCCTGGTCAGTAAAGAATTTTTCAACCTTGTATCTCTGATAATCTTCATTCCCTTGTTTGTACAATGCCGACACACTGGAAATACCATTATGATCAAGATACTTTTGAATAGCAGATATAAATGGGCGTAGCTCTTTGTTATTTGTGGTGATAGATAACGGAGAATAAGCAACAGGAAAATAATTGTCAGTTTTTATAAAATCATACTCATCAAATATTGATTCAACAGAGCTTTCATCTATATAGCAATCTATGGAATTATTTTTAATATAATCAAGAGCCTCTTCCTCGTTTGATATAAATGTAGGTTCAAATTGATATTTCCACGACCCATTAACCATATCATAGGTTGTACTTCCTGATAAAAAAGCAACTCTTATTGGTCTCTCCTTAGATATATCAATAAGATTTTCCGAGTTTCTATTTTTAAATATTTTAAAAGTCCTATGAATCATCGGACTTGTCATATAATATATTTTAATTCTTTCTGGATTAGGACTAAGCTCTCCTGTAAAGTCTATTTCATTTTCCTTTAATTTATCATTGAGATCATCCCATCCATACATGCGGGGAGAGAAACGAATACCAAAGAGAGAGGAGAGTCTATCGCATAATAGTTTAGAAAACCCTTCGATCTCATGATTTTTACCAATGAATGATTCTGTTGTTGAATTTACTCCGTAGATAAATTCTTTTCTATTTTTTTTAATATTTTCAATAGATGCAATTTCATCTTCTGTAATCCCTGGAATATCCCGATATGTTTCATACCTTAAATAGGTGTTTTTACCTGTTTTAATCTCGGTTTTGCATGATCCGAATAAAAAAATTACCAGAATTGGCAAAACGACATGCACTATGCGCATTGAGATTCCTCGGAACAACGCCATCAGAATGGATTTTAGCACCCCGCGCCTTTGTTCAGGGTGCAAAGAGAAGCTGTTCGCTTCCCTAAATGGGTTGACGCTTGCGGGTTGAATAGCGGGCGGATGCGGGCAAACTGCTGAGCAAATTCCCTGCTTATTCAACAGATTCGCCGGCGAAGTAATAGCACCGCAACGGAACGGTCTCGGCCGCTAACGGCCGTTAGCGGTGAGAAAAAATCTGAACAGGTGCGACGGATGTTCCCCGCTCACCTCAGCAAGGGGTGGCAAGAATCCTGTCGCACATCAGCCCTACCACCTCTTCGGCCGACAGGCCGGTGGAATCGATGGTCAGGGCCTCGGCGGCTGCCTTGAGCGGGGCGATGGAGCGTTCCCGGTCATTGCGGTCGCGTTGGATGATCTGGCTGAGCAGTTGCTGCTCGTCCACCTGCTCACCCTTGCTCCTCAACTGGATGGCCCGGCGCCGAGCCCGCACCTCTGGGCTGGCATCGAGAAAAAATTTCCAGGCCGCCCCGGGAAAGACCACAGTCCCAGTATCACGGCCTTCGGCCACAATGCGCCCGTTGGCCCCAATTTCCCGTTGAAGGCGGGTCAAGGCCTGGCGGACCAGGGGCAGGGCAGACACCCTGGAGGCCAGCATTCCCATTTCCGGGGTGCGAAGCTGGCTGCCCACCTCCTGGCCGTTGATCAGCACCCGGACATCGTCCTCGCCCGGATCAGGCGGCAGCAGTTCAAGACGGAAAGTCGCCAGCAGAGCCCCCAACCGAATGTCATCGGCCGGATCGACTCCCTTTTGTTGGCAGCAAAAGGCCACGGCCCGGTACATTGCCCCGGTGTCGAGATAGGTGAAGTGCAGCTTGGCGGCCAGGGCTCGCGACACCGTGGACTTGCCACCGCCGGACGGACCGTCGATGGTGACAATCTGTTGTGTTTTATCCCCGGCCATAGCCCAAATCCCGCAGACACTCGCCTAAAGCAAGCACGAACCGCTGGTTTTCCGTAGCGGTGCCCACCGTAATCCGGATGAATTCCGGATAGCCGTAGGCCTTCATCGACCGCACGATCACCCCTTTGTACAACATAGCCTCGTACAGGCGGGTGGCGTCACCGTTAACATCAATCAGGAAAAAGTTGGTATGCGACGGGTATGACCGGCAGCCCAATTCGTCCAAGGCCTTGACCAGCCAGGCCCTGCCCTCGGCTGTGGAGCGCAGGGTAAAATCATAGTGGGCCTCATCATCCAGGGCAGCCAGCGCGCCTGCCTGGGCCGGCAGACTGATGTTGAACGGTTGTCGCACCCGATGGAGCAAACTAGCCACCTCGCGATGCATCACCCCGAACCCGACCCGCAAACCGGCCAAACCAAATGCCTTGGAAAAGGTGCGCAGGCTGACCACCGCCGGGATCTTGTCCGGGTTGCGAATCAAGCCCAGGATATCGATGCGCTGGTCAGGATCGACAAAATCAACATAGGCCTCGTCGACCACCACGATCACCGTTTCGGGCAGGTTGGCGAGGAAATGGCCAAACCGCTCCCGATCAATCAAGGTGCCGGTGGGATTATTGGGGTTGTCGATAAAAATCAGGCGGGTACGCTTGGTGACCGCCCGGGTTACCGCCTCCAGGTCATGGTGCATTTCCTTCAAGGGGATGACCACGTTGTCGCCGCCCCGCACCTGGACGAACTTCTGGTACATCAAAAAAGAGGGATGACTGGTGATTACCTCATCACCTGTGCCGACAAAGGCCTTGACCAGAAACTCGATCACCTCGTTGGAACCGTTGCCGAGCACGATTTCTTCCGGGGCCGCACCGATCCAGCGGGCCACCGCCTCGGTCAGGGAGTAACTTGACCCATCCGGGTAGCGGTGCAGGTTGTCCAGCATCGCGCCGATGGCGGCAACCGCCTTGGGCGACGGCCCCCAAGGATTCTCGTTGGAGGCCAGCTTGATGGCGTTGGTGATGCCGTACTCCCGCTCCAGCTCATCCATGGGTTTGCCGGGCGGGTAGGGGACAATGGCGGCGATATGTTGGGGCACAGGAAGCTGCATGGTCAGGCGATCACCGGTTTTTTACCAACAACGCCGGCACGTTGTTCAAGATTATAGGCCGTGCGTAACAAAACGTCCTCGTTGAAATGGGCAGCCTGCAACTGCATGCCGATCGGCAGGCCATCCCGGCTGAATCCACAGGGCACCGACATGCCGGGCACACCGGCAAGATTTGTTGAAAGAGTAAGAATATCTGAAAGATACTTCGCCAAGGGATCATCGGCCATGTCGCCGATCTTCCAAGCCGGGGTGGGGCACACCGGTGAGACCATCAGGTCGCAGGTGGTAAAGACCCGGGCGAAATCCTCCTTGATCAGGGTACGAACCTGCGATGCCTTCTTGTAGAAGGCATCGTAATATCCGGAAGACAGCGCGTAGGTGCCGATCAGAATCCGTCGCTTGACCTCGTCGCCAAACCCGTGGGAGCGGGTTTTATTGTACATCTCGATCAGGGAATCGGCGGAACGGTCACGAAAACCGTAGCGAACCCCGTCAAAGCATGCCAGGTTGGAGCTGGCCTCGGCCGGGGCAATCAAATAAAAGACAGCCACGCAATAGTCGGTGTGGGGCAGGGAGACCTCGATCAGTTCAGCCCCGGCCTCTTTGAGCATGGCCATGCCCTGGCGGACCGCCTGGTCCACTTCAGGATCGAGTCCCTGGCCGAAATATTCCCGAGGTATCCCTATCTTCACGCCCTTGAGCCCCGCTTGCAGGGATGTGCGATAGTCGGGCACCGGCTGGTCAATTGAGGTCGAATCCTGGGGATCATAACCGCAGATGGCGTTCATCATCAAAGCGCAATCGCGTACATCCTTGGTCAGGGGACCGACCTGGTCAAGGGAGGAGGCAAAGGCCACCAGGCCATAACGCGAGACCCGGCCATAAGTGGGTTTCATCCCCACGGTGCCGCAGAGAGAAGCCGGCTGGCGGATCGAGCCGCCGGTGTCGGAACCCAGTGAGGCAAAACATTCATCGGCGGCCACGGCCGCGGCTGAACCGCCGCTGGAGCCTCCCGCCACATACCCCTTCTTCCAGGGGTTATGCGGTACCTTGAAGGCGCAAGTCTCACTGGTGGATCCCATGGCGAATTCATCCATGGCCAGCTTGCCGAGCAAAATCGATCCAGCTTGGGCCAGCTTGGTGACCACCGTGGCCTCATAGGGGGCGACAAAATGCTCAAGCATGCGGGAGCCGCAGGTGGTGGGCATGGTGGTGGTGCAGAAGGCATCCTTGATCGCCAAGGGGATACCGCACAGCGGGCCGGCCTGGCCTTTTTTTCTGGCGATATCGGCCTGTTCGGCCTGGCGAAGCACGCCTTCTCGGTCCAGGGTCAGATAGGCTTGCACCGTGGGCTCGACCGCGTCGATCCGGGCTAACACCGACTCGGTGAGGGCCATTGAGCTGACTTCGCCGGATTCGAGCAGCCGTAGCGCTTCATGGGCGGTTAACGAAAAGTATTCCATAGGAAATTGTGGTTGGAGGGTGCGTAGGGTGCCGGATCAGCCGATGACTCGCGGCACCACGAAGGATTCGCCGTTCTGCTCGGGTGAGTTGGCCAGAGCCTGTTCCCGGGGCAGGGAAGGGCGCACTTCGTCTTCGCGGAAGGCGTTGATCATCGGTTGGGTGTGGGTGGTGACCACCACGCCGGCGGTGTCCAGCTCGTCGAGCTTGGCCACATAGGTGAGGATGGCGTTGAGTTGTCCGGTCATCCGGTCCACTTCAGCGTCGTTTAGGTCAAGGCGGGCCAGCGCGGCCACATGCTGAACTTCATCTCTGGTTATTTTCATGGTCGGGGTTTCAGGAAGAACGTTGAACAGGTGCGTTTATCCGCGGATGAACCACTTCAGTTTATACAGTGAATAGATAGAAAGAACAACCCCTGCAAAAGAGTTCACCCAGCATCGATCTTGAATCGAGTGAGACCGGCAAGAGGGGAAAAAGGAGCTACCTGCCTCGCTCCTGGACATGGAGTCTTTCCGGCCACAGGATCTGCTCCTCCTCAGTGACGATCATATCCATGGGAATATCATGTTCGAAAACCGGCAGCCGCTCCACCAGTTGACTGGAAAAGGCGAGTCCGATTCGGATCGCCTGGGGGGCGCGGATCAGAAACCGGTCGTAGAAGCCCATACCGTAGCCGAGGCGGTGGCCGTGGCGATCGAAAACCGCCCCTGGAATCACCGCCGCCCCAATCAGGGCTGGCGAAATCCGTCGGGTGTGGACCAGATGGGGCAAGGGCTCGGGAATCCCCTGAAAGCCGGGAGCGAGATCATGGATTGGATCTATGATGGTCACGGCCAACAGGTCCGATTCCTGCGGCACGCTCACCGGAACACAGACCGTCTTGCCCTGGCTGAGGCAGTGGTCGATCACCAGGGCGGTCTGCACCTCGCTCCGGAAATGGCAGTAGATGAAGATAACTTTTTTATGGCAGAGCAGTGGGTGGCTCAACAGCGAGCCAGCAATCTTCTCGCTCCGGGCCTGTTGGTCAGCAGGGGAGAGAAGGTCGCGGCGGGCCAGGGTCGTCCTGCGCAGCCGATCGCGTTCTTGAATAAGGGCATCAACCATGCACCCCACCCCGGGGGAAAAGTGAATGCTCCACCGGCTAAAGCCGGTGGCTTCGGTTAACAGCTAAAGCTGGCGAAATCGGCTTCGCCGGTTGCCCATCTGCAAA
>WRKE01000189.1 GCA_009778235.1 Pseudomonadota bacterium | reverse complement strand
CTCAAGCTCGACATCGGCCGTGCCGACGGCATCGCCGTCAATCATGTGGTGGCCACGCTGGCCCACTACTCCGGCGTCAATTCCGGCCAACTGGGCAAGATCCGGCTCGAGGCCAATCACACTCTGGTCGATGTGCCCGAATCCCTGGTCGGCCGGATGCTGGCGAAAAACGGCGCCTACCGGATCGGCAGGCGTGTTGTCAACCTGGAACGGGCTTAGCCCAGACAACAGAGACCCGGGACAGATACCGCGAACCCGCAGGGCCGCCCCGGTGCCGATAAAACCTGCTTGAATTTTACCGAACCATCGGGTAGCCTTGCTTGCTTCGATTTTTACTCATTTGGTCTTCTACTTACAGGAATGGTCGTGACCAACGCTTCCCAACAACCCAAAAAATCCGTTATCCGGGAAAATATCGAGGCGATCATCATCGCCCTGCTTCTGGCTTTGTTCATCCGGACCTTCATCATCCAGGCCTTCAAAATTCCTTCCGGCTCGATGCTGCCCACCCTGCAGATCGGTGACCACCTCCTGGTCAACAAGTTCATCTACGGCATCAAGATGCCCTTCACCGGCACCACCCTGATCCCGATTTCCGACCCGCAGCCCAACGACATCGTGGTCTTCGAATTTCCCAAGGACCCGGATCTTGACTATATCAAGCGGGTGATCGCCGTGGCCGGTGATATCGTCGAAATCCGCGATAAAAAAATATTCATCAATGGCAAGCCCTTTGAAGACCTCCACGGGGTTTTCAAGGATCCGACCATTCATCCGGCCGCGCTTGATCCGCGCGACAATTTCGGTCCGGTGACCGTGCCGGCCAACAAGATCTTTGCCATGGGCGACAACCGCGACAATTCCTTTGACGGCCGTTTCTGGGGCTTTGTCGATCTCAAGGCAATCCGGGGCAAGGCCTGGATCATCTACTGGTCCTGGGACGTACAGACCCCTCTGGTCTCATTGGAGCGCCCCCGGTCGATCCGCTGGAGCCGGATTGGCAATACCGTTCATTGACCTTCGGAGGCTGTATGGCATCGGGCAGCGCCTTTGCACACCGCCACATCCTGGGTATGGAACAGCTTTCGCGCGAGGATATCTCCCACATCCTCGCCACGGCCGACTCGTTCAAGGAAATTTCGACCCGGTCGATCAAAAAGGTGCCGACCCTGCGGGGCCACACCATCATCAACCTCTTTTTTGAACCATCCACCCGCACCCGCCTTTCCTTCGAGGTGGCGGCCAAGCGGATGAGCGCGGACACCTTCAACATCAGCCCTTCGACCAGCAGCACCACCAAGGGCGAAACCCTGGCCGATACCGCCCGCAATATCTCGGCCATGCATCCGGACATCATCATCATCCGCCATCCCTGCTCCGGAGCGCCTCTGTTGCTGAGCCGCCATGTCAAGGCGGCGGTGATCAACGCCGGCGACGGCGCCCACGAGCATCCTTCCCAGGGATTGCTCGACCTGATGACGGTCAAGGAGCGCTTGACCACCCTGAGCGGACTCAAGGTCGCCCTGGTCGGCGATATCGCCCACAGCCGGGTGGCGCGTTCTGACATCATCGGCTTCACCCGCATGGGCTCGGCCGTCCATATCTACGGCCCCTCAACCCTGATCCCCACGGGCATCGACCAACTGGGCGCCACCTTGTGCGCCTCGCTGGAGGAAGCGGTGCGTGACGCCGATGTGGTTATGACTCTGCGTATCCAGCGAGAACGTCAGAACGACCCCCTGTTGCCCTCCCTGCGCGAATATGCGAGTCAGTTCGGCATTTCCCGCCGCATTTTGTCCCTGGCCAAACCAGATGCCATCGTCATGCACCCCGGCCCGGTCAACCGAGGCGTGGAACTGCCCCCCGAGGTGGCTGACGGCCCCCAATCGGTGATCCTCGATCAGGTGACCAATGGAGTGGCAGTGCGGATGGCCCTGCTCTACCTGGTGATGGGAACCTCCTGACCCTTGTTTGCGCTGCTCTTTTGCTGAAAATGATCTCTTTTCCTTGAGGGGTGTTGCCGATGAGCGCTTCCTGGTGCATCAAGAATGGCCGAATCATCGACCCAGTCAACAATATCGACCGGATCGCCGACCTGTTGGTGGTCGACGGCCGGATCAAAGGGGTGGACCAGCCAACCCCGCCCGATGTGCCGGAAATCAACGCCCAGGGACTGTGGGTGGTGCCGGGCCTGATCGACATGCATGTGCATTTGCGCGAGCCGGGCCAGGAATACAAGGAGGATATTCTCTCGGGTGCGCGGGCGGCCGCGGCTGGGGGGTTCACCGGCGTGGCCTGCATGCCCAACACCCACCCGGTCAATGATTGCGCGACGGTGACCGCCATGATCATGGACAGGGCGGCGGCGGCGGCGGTCCGGGTCTACCCGGTGGGGGCGATCAGCCTGGGCAGCGAGGGCAAGCAGTTGGCGGAGTACGGCGAGATGCGCCAGGCCGGTATAGTCGCGGTGAGCGATGACGGCCGACCGGTACGCGACAGCCAGCTGATGCGCCGCGCCATGGAGTACGCCTCGGATTTCGGTCTGCCGGTGATTTCCCACAGCGAAGAGGCCACGCTCAGCGCCGGGGTGATGCATGAAGGGCCGGTGGCGACCAGGCTCGGTCTCAAAGGGATCCCGGCCGCGGCCGAAGCGATTATGGTCTACCGGGAGATCGCCCTGGCCGAACTCACCGGGGCACGGGTGCATATCGCCCATGTCAGCACCGCCATGGCCACGGAGCTCATCCGGGCGGCCAAGGGGCGGGGGGTGCGGGTAAGCGCCGAAACAGCGCCCCACTACTTCACCTTAACCGACGAGGCGGTGCAGGATTACGACACCAACACCAAAATGAATCCGCCGCTGCGGTCCGCCGCGGACCGGGAGGCGATCAGGCGGGCCCTGGCCGACTCCACCTTCGATGCCATTGCCACCGACCACGCCCCCCATTCCATCCTGGAAAAGGAGGTGGAATTCGACCTGGCCGCCAACGGCATCATCGGTCTGGAAACGGCCCTGCCGCTCACCCTGGCCCTGGTGCGCGACCGAATCATCGACGAGCGGCGGCTGGTGGAACTGCTTTCAGCCAGGCCGGCGGCCATCCTAGGCCTTAGCGGCGGCACGCTGAGCGCCGGCGCGGCGGCGGATATCACCGTGATCGATCCAGATCTCCAATTCGTCTATACCGCCGATCAGGTGGTCTCCAAAAGCCGCAACTCCCCATTTTTAGGCCAGACTCTTCAGGGCAGGGCGGTCCTCACCATGGTCGACGGCACCATCCGCCATAGCCTGCTGGCCTGAAGGCCGCCTTTCCCGGATTGTTTTCCGCCTTCACTCAGGCGGCATATGGGGCCGGATCAATCAGCCCGGCCTCGTTAAATCCCCGCAGCCGTAGTTGACAGGCATCGCACCGGCCGCAGGCCAGCTCGCCGACCGGATCGTAGCAGCTATGGGTCAGGCCGTAGTCCACGCCCAGTTCGACTCCTTTAAGGATGATCTCCCTCTTGCTCAACTGGATGAGCGGCGCATGCAGATGCAGCGGGGTGCCGGCAACTCCGGCCCTGGTGCCCAGGGCGGCCATCTGGGCGAAGGCCTCTAAAAATTCGGGCCGGCAATCCGGATAGCCGCTGTAGTCGATGGCGTTGATGCCCAAAAAGATGTCGGCCGCGCCCAGGACCTCGGCCCAGGAAAGGGCATGGGCCAGGAAGATGATATTGCGGCCGGGCACATAGGTGACCGGGATGCTCTGTTCCATTTCAGCCAGAGAGCGATCCTTGGGCACCTCGATGGCCGCGGTCAGGGCCGAGCCGCCGATGGCGTCAAGCTCCACCCGCAGCACCAGGTGCCGGACCGCGCCAAGGTTCCGGGCAATGGTTCGGGCCCGTTCCAGCTCGACGGCCTGGCGCTGGCCATAGTGGAAACTGAGACAGTTGCAGGCAAAGCCCCGGGAGCGGGCAATGGCCAGGACCGTGGTCGAATCAAGCCCGCCGCTGAGCAGCACCACCGCTTGTTGTCCTTTCATATCATTTCCTCTTGCCAATGCAGTAGGTCGTGACATGAACATATTGAATTTTAATGAAAAAAATAAGAATATTTTTTGCATTAAAAATAGTAAATGATATCATAGGCAATCCGCCAGGCCTCCTGCAGGATAAAAGGGGATTTTTTCGCAAATCATGATGGCCTGCGGGCTGACTTCCGCCCGGTAGGCAAGAAAGCGGACGCCCCGCTTGGCCGCCCAGGCCACGGTATCGGCATACACCGGGTCAATGACCGCCGCCGGCGCGCAGCAGGCGGCATCGCTTCTCTGGACGCAGAACAGTACCGCCGCGCCGCGGCCGTCGGCCGCCAGTTGGGCCAATTCGCGCAGGTGCTTGGCACCGCGGTCCGTGATTGCATCGGGAAACAGGGCCACCCCGTTTTCCGCCAGAGAGCAGTTCTTGACCTCCAGGTAAACCGTGCCGGCCGCGGTTTCAAGCCGGAAATCCAACCGGCTGCCGGCGGAAACCTTCACCTCCGGGGTGATCAAACTTACGGACCCGAAATCATCGATCACCCCGCTTTCCAGCGCCTCCCGGACAAGATGGTTGGTCCGCCCGGTATGGACCCCGATCCAGATGCCGTTCTCCCGCACCATTTCCAGGGTCCAGGGATATTTCCGCCGCGAATTGTCGGAACGGCTGATCAGCACCGGGCTTCCCGGGGTCGAACAGCCGCGCATGGAGCCCGAATTGGGGCAGTGGACGGTCAGGGATTGCCCGTCAGCCAAAAGGATGTCGGCCAGAAACCGTTTGTACCGCCGCTGCAGGGTGCCGGTCTGACAGTTGGTCGGCAGGCGCATGGCGTCGTCAATACCGGAAGAACGAGGATGATTGGGGTGCGAAACTGGAATTTCTTGCGTAAATCATGTATTGTTTCCGACAGGAATGTGTTATCGAAAAACGATTGGCTCAAGGCTGTTGGCCCCGAACAGTAACCGTCGGACAATGCCTCTGGCCTTTCACAGCTTTCGATGCATGGGCAACAGCGGCAGGCAGCTCTGCCGGCTTGCCCCGCCAACCGGACAACGGACAAGGACTTATCTTTCTGGCATATAACAATTTCTTCTTTTGAATCCAACCGCAAAGGAGCATCCTCTATGAAACTCGGACTCAATGGCCTGGGACGAATCGGCAAGCTTACTTTATGGAATCAGGTTTCCCGTCAATATTTTTCGGAGATCGTCGTCAACCTCGGCCGGAATGTCGGCGGAGGGCTTGAGGACATTGCCACGGCCATCGAAAAAGATTCCACCTATGGGCGGCTGGGCATGTACCTCCACGGATTCAAGGGCGGCCGGGTGATCGAGAATCTCAACGAGGAGAAGGGCTCGGTGACCATCAACGGTATACCGGTGACCTTCCTGCGCAAGGCGCGCAATCCCAAGGATATTGACTGGAAGGGCAACCAGGTGCGGTTGGTGGTCGATGCCACCGGCACCTTCAAGGACCCCACCGCCGACCCCGACGAGGGCAAGGGCTCGGTCCGCGGCCATCTCCTGGCCGGGGCGGAGAAGGTCATGGTGTCCGCTCCTTTCAAGATCCAGGCCAAGGGACTTGACATGCCCGAGGACGCGGTGACCGCGGTGATGGGCATCAACGACGACGATTACGATCCGTCCCGGCACAACATCATCTCCGCTGCCTCATGCACCACCACCTGTCTGTCCTACATGATCAAGCCGCTGCTTGACCATTTCGGGGCCGGCCGGATGTTGTCCGCATCGATGGTCACGGTGCACGCGGCCACCGGTTCCCAGGAGGTGCTGGACCGCCTGCCCGCCGCCGGCGCCTCGGACCTGCGCAAAAACAGGTCGATCCTCAACAATATCATCCTGACCACCACCGGTGCCGCCAAGGCCCTGGGGCTGGTCATCCCCGAGATGAAGGGCATCGGCTTCATCGCCGAATCGGTGCGCATCCCGACCTCCTCTGGATCGCTGATCGTATTGGTCCTCAATCTCCAGGATGAGCTTGATAATCCAATCAAACGCGGCCTGTTGAACTCGATCTACGAGGAGTACGGCAAGACCAGCCCCTACCTGGTGTTTTCCAAGGAACAGAACGTGTCGTCCGATATCATCGGCATGCCCAGGGCGGCAGTGGTGATCGAGTCCACCGAAATCCACACCCGGACGGCCACCATCAAGGTCAATCTGCAGAACCTGAAGAACTTCAAATTTGAGTCCGGCAACACTCAGCCCATCCTGGAGGTACCGTTGACCCAGGCGGTCATTTACGGCTGGTACGACAATGAATTGGCCAGCTACACCAACATGCTCGCCGAATTGACCGTCTC
>WRKE01000188.1 GCA_009778235.1 Pseudomonadota bacterium | reverse complement strand
AGTGCCGCCGTCGGTGTGGAATACGATTTGGGTTATGGCGAAATAACTCTCTGAAATCGCATGACAACAGGAGATGAACGATGCGTCTGCTTTGGGTTGCAGTGCTTGCTGTAAGTTCTTTAGCAATCTCTGGGTGTTTTTTTCCACCTCTGCTCGATGGAGCAGGGCGTCTGCCAAAATACAGCGCTCCCACTGGCGCGTATTTTATAAAACCAGGGATGACCCGGGAAGAGCGGCTGCGGGATTGGGCCGCCTGTATGGGGAGGGACTCGGCAGAATTTTGCCGGGCTGTGGAAGGACGACCTAAGCTTTTTGCCGCCTGCAAGGAACATTGCAAACTAAAACCTTGTTTTACACAAGAGCAAATTGCGAGCGCAACCATCCCCAAAGAACAAGCCACACCGGGCCAAATGACGGATGGAGTTCTTATTTTACTCAGAAAAATGCGATGTTGCATGACAGACAAGGGATACCATGAACTTCCACGGGGCGAATGCGAAGGCGATCAAGAATATTTTCCGCGCTGCATGTGGCCGTGAGCAAACAACTGGCGAGATGAGGTTTTGAGTGTACAAGCAGACAGGGGATGCGATGCAAACAAAAAGATTGATGCCGATCTATCGAGTCATGTTGCTGATGCTCATCATGTCTAGTCTTGGGCGGCTGCAGGGACTCGTATGTCGATCTCAAGATGACCTTGGCCGACAGCAAGACTGGGCAACCACCTGGTTCTGGTAGACAATGATGTTGTCGCCGTCATCGACGATGGCGTCGTGGCCGTCGCCCTGGTAGAATTTGTAGGTATTAATACGGTCATTAATCACCGAACACCATCCCTTGTTTCGTCATTTCGACCGCGGGGAGAAATCTTCATGGATCGAGCAATAACCAATGAAAATACTTGAAAGATTTCTCTTCGCTCCGCTCATCGAAATGACAAAAAAAGACGTGGTCAATGTCCGGTGAATAACGAATTCATTAATATCTTTGCCCTCGCCGCCTACCAGGGTGTCGCTGCCTTGGCCGCCGAAAAGATAATAGGGAGTCGTCGCGGAAATCTCGGACCCTTTCGCTCCGGCCTGAATGTTCAGCGCCTTGTCCCGGTAGAGAATGCCGGCTCCGCTGGACGCGCCGGTCAGCAGGGAACATTTGCCATGATTTTCCACCAACCAAACAGAACGCTAGGAGGCGACGGTTTCCGCCGACAGCCACAACCGCGCCTCGGCCTCGCGCCGGCGCTTCAAGCCCGCCAGTTCTTTGCCGTCGGCCTTGGTCCACCGCATGAACTGATCAGGCACCTGATCCATGGCCCCTTTGTTCAGCAATTGGAGCAGGGTCGATGTTTCCAGGGCGCCGAGCCCAACATTGTAGGCAAAGCTGACCAGGGCGCAAAAACGGGTGTCGCAGAGCGGAACCTTGACCAGCCGCTCCACCCCGGCGGCAAAGCGGTTGACGTCATCGGCCAGCAGCGCCTCGGCCTCGGCCCTGGTGATGCCTTTGGGATAGACCGCCCGGGCCGCTGCCTTGTTGTCCGCACCCTTGAGCATCTTGCCCTGCGGATCAGTCACCACATGGCCCCAGCCGATGGTCCAGTACCCGGCGGGGCAGAGGTAGGGGTCGAAATTGGCTGTGGATGGATCACCGTCCACAATACCCTCGAATGACTTGATCAGTTCCACTGCCTGGCAAAGGTCTCGGCCCTTTGCGGCCACCGATGCCAAAGAGGTGGCCTGGATAACCTGCTGGCTCTCGCCGGTGACAGCCTCGACAAGCGGTTCGTCGCCTTGGGCCTGCTCACGAAAGAGGGAAGGCCAGAGGGATTGAAACCATTCAATTAATTTATTCATGACAAGAATCCATTGCATTTAAAAGGAAAATAGAAATCGGTATTATCAATCCGATCCGATGCGCATCTCCAGGGTCAGGGACGAACCAGGACGGCAACCGGGCGTGGTTTTGCCCGCTTCCCGCTTGAGCCGCACCGTCGAGCGCCGCAGCCATTGTTTGAACTCTTCGCGGCTGACCGTCTCCTTAAGCGTTGCACCGCAGCTTGCCCGGATGCTTGCCGGTCCCTGGGATGAGCCGAAATCGATCACCGGCCCATCGACCCGGAGGGTCATGCCTCGGCCGTCGCTGGTGGCGGTGACCACGCCGTCGGCTCTGCCGGGATACTCCTCGCCATCGGCAATCTGCCACAGATCAATCTGCTGCCATTGGCTGCACAACGGGGGGGAACCGGTGAGCTTGGCGCAGACGCGGCCACTGAATCGTTCCACATCGATTTCAGTGGACAGGGTCTGGATGGCGTAATCCTCGCGGCCGGCAGAGCCACTGATAACCAGGTTGCCGACAAAGGTTTCCCGGATAGTGTAGCCGAGTTCCTGCCTGAGCTTGCCGTACAGGGTCGAGGCTGTGCCTCCTTCGATCACAATCGATCCTGCCAGGGGAATGGCGCGCAGTACCCGGTTCGCCCGCCCCTTGTCAACCAGGCCGGGGGCGGCCTGACCTTGCCGGTTGAGCAAATCCCGGCGGCGCTTGCATTCCTCTTCCGGGGTTGGCGCCAGTTCCGCCGGTAAGGGGGACAGAAAAAAACTATTTGCTTTTGTGGCAATTTTCCGGGTTTTGTCGGTGCCCTGAACCGTACAAGCCCGGTCCGCCTGCGCGGCCAGACGGTCCAGCTCGGTCCTGGCCCGCGCCCCAGCCTCCTTGCCCGGGGCCTTCCTGATGGTCAATTTGAGTTGATCCATGCGGGATCGTATCTCCCGGCAGGTCAGGGGCGCGGCAATTGCCCCCGATGCCGCCACCAGGAACACCAAAAAAACAGCCAGCGCCAGGCAGCGGCCAGACAGTAACCTCGATCCCCTCTTCCGCCCGGAGCAGGTGGGAACCCTTCCCCTGCTCACGATGGCCGCAGCGGACAGATCGCCACCACCCCCGCCTCGGTCAACCGCGTCAGTTCATCTTTCGTCAGTCCGGCCAAAGCCAAAATATCGGCCGCTCCTTCACCCACCGCCGGCGGCTGCAGGCGCAGATCAAAGGTTTGGCCGCCAAGTCGCAGCGGCAGTTTGGGCAGCCCGACCCGGCCGCCGCCGGGCAGTGCGGTTTCGGCCAGTCCACCGGATGCGCGCAGGTGCGGATCGTCCCACAGATCAACCGGCCGGTTCACCGGGGCAAAGGGAATGGCCGCCCGCTCGGCCAGGGTTATCAGCTCGGCCTTGGCGAGCCGAAGCAGCCGCTGCCGCAACGCGGGGTACAGCCAGGGCCTGGCCTCAACTCGCCCCTGATTGGTGGCCAGCCGCGCATCCCCGGCCCAATCGCTGTAGCCGAAGGTAGCGCAGAAACGCTGCCAATGCTTATCCGAGGTGATGCCGACAAAGACCTGCTGATCATCGCTGGTGACAAACAAGTCATACACCGGCCAGGCATGCTCGCGCTCCGGCATCGGAGGCGGGGTCTGGCCGGTCACGGCTGCCCCGGCCAAATGCTGGCCCATGAGGAAGACCACCGATTCGAACAGCGAGGCCTGAACCACCTGACCCAGGCCGGTCTGTTGCCGCTGCAGCAGGGCGGCGAGGATGCCGATGACCCCGAAGCCGCCGCCCAGGATATCGGTGACCGAGGCGCCGGCCCGCATTGGCTGGCCGCTCGGCCCGGTCATATAGGCCAGGCCGGCCATCATCTGCATCACTTCGTCCAGGGCCGGCCGATGGGCATAGGGGCCGGACATAAAACCCTTCAGGGCGCAGAAAATCAGGCCGGGGTTGTGCCTGCGGCAGACATCGGCGCCAATGCCGAGCCGGTCGACGGTGCCGGGGGCGAAATTCTCGATCAGCACATCGACCTGTCCCACCAATCTGAGAAACAGTGCCCGGCCCCGCTCATCCTTGAGATCAATGGCCAGACTTTTTTTATTGCGGTTGAAGGCATAAAAGAAACCGGCGCCGAACCCTTGCAACCGGCGGGTGTCGTCGCCCTGGCCCGGCCGCTCGACCTTGTAGACCTCGGCCCCCAGATCGGCCAGGATCAAACCGCAGGCCGGCCCCATGATATTGTGCCCCAGTTCCAGCACCCGGATGCCGGCCAGCGGCAGTGACAAATCATCTGGCGGTTTCTGCTGTTTGCCATCCATGTCGGGTCCGTGGCGCATCGATTGTTAAAAAAAGATTGCCCGCCATGACCCATGGGATGGGCACGGGCCGTGGCCTGTCATTCCTGCCACATCGCAAAGCAATTGCCGCCCTTGGCCTGATACATGGCCTTGTCGGCGCAGCGCGGCAGTTGTTCTTCATCCGAGGCGTGATCGGGATACAGGGCGATGCCGATGCTCGCCGAAATGATAATCAGGTGCCCGTCGATCCAAAAAGGCTGTTCCACTGCCCGACAGGTCTTCTTCGCCACCACGACCCCGGCCCGGATGTTGATTATCCACCGGAGTAATATCCTCCAGGTCAAGGCCACCTATAAAAAGATGCTTCCATTGCTGCTGGAGCGGTGTGGCAACGCCTCCAGCCAATATTCGCCCGGTGTCAAGGCAAAGCGAGCCATAAGGCGGGCGCGGCGGCACGTCACAGACGCCATCGGCGCGGAGCCTGCCGAAATCACGTTTACTTCCAATGGTTCTGTTGGATTCTTCAAAGCATTTCGGCTCCATGGAGTGATGAGCCGGTTCATATCATTCCATCATCCATCGAGCACCACTCCGTACCGAACACTTGCCATACACTTGAAAAACATGGCGTTGCTGTAACTCATTTGCCTGTTGACAGCAATGGGCTTGTTGCTTTCACCGACCCAAGGAGTATATGGAAGGCGGGAATCGCTCTTTTCCCCTGGCCCTTTTTCTGGTACAGATCGGCAAGCGTCAGCGGGCGTTCCTTTCCCTTCTTTCCCTTCACCGCAGCCTGTGTATCCATGCGTTTGCGCTCGATCTTAGCTGCCCGATTTGTTGATATCGATCCAGCCAGGTTGCCCGGCGGTTTCGACCGGGTGGGCGACATCGCCGTGGTCTCCATTGTCCCGGAGCTTGAGCCGCTGGCAACCACCATCGGCACCATCATCCTGGATGCGCACCCGACCATCCGGGTGGTGGCCAGACGCGACGGCCAGCACAGCGGCACCTTTCGCACCCGCCCGTTGAGCGTCATTGCCGGCGAGCGGCGCCTGACCACGGTGCACCGGGAAAATGGCGTCCTCCTCCATCTTGATCTGGCCCAGGTCTACTTTTCGGGGCGAATGGCCCACGAGCGGGCGCGGATCGCCGCCCTGGTCAAGCCGGGCGAGCGGGTCGCGGTGCTCGGTTCGGGGGTCGGCCCCTTTCCTCTGATCATCGGCCTGCACAGTAAAGCCTGCGAAGTGATCGGCATTGAAATCAATCCCGCGGCTCACAGTTATGCCCTCCGCAATCTCGCGGCCAATCGCGCCATCCGCACCGTCCGTTTCCTGGCAGGCGATGCGGGCCGGGTGCTGCCCGATCTCGGCGGCCACTTCGACCGGGTGCTCGTCACTCTGCCGCAGGGCGGCGAATCCCTGCTGCTGCCCGCTATTGGCGGACTGCGGCCCGGCGGCATTTTGCATTTTTACGACCTGCAGGCCAAGGGCCGCCACCAGGCCACCCTGGCCAAGATCGACGAGGCCTGTCAACAGGTGGGCCGTGGGTACCACTCGACCGGGGTGGCAGTCTGTGGTCACAGTACGCCCACCTTGCACCGGATATGCCTGGAGGCGGTGATCGAGCCCGCGTCGTAAGCGGCTGGACATCTTCCCTCCGGTTGCGGTTCCACACCGCCTGTGCTATCTTGCCGAATACTGAGCCTGTGCCAGGCAGCCTCATTTTCCATTTTACTTTCCCAAATGGCGGAACGCATGGATTCAAAGGGCATGGTCAAGAAAGAGCGAGTGTATTTGTACGTGGTGATAGCCCTGATCATCGGCTTTGTCGGAGGCGTGATGTATTCTGCCTACCGGACCCCCATGGTCGCCGACGTCCAACAGGAGGACAAACACCAGCACGAGGCGGCTGAAACCATCGCCGCCCTGGAAAAGGCGGTCAAGGACAATCCCCGGGATGGTCAAGCCTGGGTGGAGTTGGGCCATGCCTATTACGACACCAACCAGGCCAAACAGGCCATCGCCGCCTACAGCAAGGCGCTTGAGCTGTTGCCCGGCGACCTCAACGTGATGACCGACCTAGGGGTCATGTACCATCAGGACAACCAGCACCAAAAGGCCATCGAGCTGTTCGACCAGATCCTGCGCGCCAACCCCGAGCACGAACAGGCCCG
>WRKE01000187.1 GCA_009778235.1 Pseudomonadota bacterium | reverse complement strand
TCTTACAGATATTTTCATTGGTTATTGCTCGATCCATGGAGATTTCTCCCTGCGGTCGAAATGACGAAACAAGGGATGGTGTTCGGTGATGAATGACCGTGTTAATAGCATACTTCCTGGATTATGAATCACTGTTTGGCAACAAGCTCCTGATACCGCTCCATCAACGCGGCGACATAACTCGCTTCCGTCATATTTGCGGGGTAGCCATAAAGTTTTATCACTGCCGCATCCAGCGCCTTATGCGTTTTCAGCAGTTCCGCCGGCATGGTCAAGGGGTCATACAGATCAGCCAGGGAACTGTTGGGAAACAACTCCCGCGCGTCAAGAACGGCCTGCGCCAATTTCTCAATGACCGTCTTTTGCTCGTCAGCCGCTTCCGGCCAGGGGAAGTTGTTGTACACAATATCCTTGGAATAGCGATAATCGCTTTTAAGCCTGCCGCATACCGCCCTGGTCCAGGCGTTATGAACGGATGAGGTCAAAATGCCGAAGTGGTACAATGTGGCGTTGGGAATAATTTTTACAAGGTTGCTGCATAATACGTCTGGCCCCATAAATCCTATCGGTATGTATGCACGCCTTTCTGATGAGACTTCTGGCACAACAATATAATTTGACGCGGGCATATTTTCCGTCTGAAAATTCCGTGGAGTTTCAGCAAGTTTGCGCGTCTGTGCTCTTTTGCTGCTGAGTCGAAATAAGCGCACAGCATCAACTCGCCTCATGGATTCCGGCATCTGCCGAAGTTCCGAAGGGGAGCAGGCGCCAAGCCATAAACACCAGCGGCGATACCCGTTGATAAACTCATCCGAACCGAGCCACGGGCGAAACCACTTTTTCGCTTGAGGCTCTTTGCGCAAAAATGCAGCTTTTTCCTCTTCATTGAACAGATAATTACCACAATCTATCGGTTGGTTGCCTATTCCTATCTCCGGGACACCGCAAAGGGGCTTGCTCCGGCTTTCAATAAAAACATTTGCCGCATCAACAAGATAGCCATTTATATTTTTCGCGATAATTTGAGCGTCGTCACTGTCATAGATTACTTTTTGCCGGTCTTGTTCCTTGCTGAGGCCGATTATGACGCAATGCACAGCCGCCTTGCCACGCGCCTCATTCCCCCATTTGAATGTGCGATAGGCAAAGCCAATTTTTATATCATATTCATGAAGCAAATGTTTCCATACAATAGCTACCTGTTCCCCTTGGGAAACAGAATTTGTGGAAACAAACGCTGTTTGAATCTCTGTGCCGGCCATCATGCCAGCGGCTTTTTTATACCATGCCGTCACATAATCTAAGTTGCCGAGACCATGCAGCTCGCCGAATACAAGGCCCATATCCTTTTTTTGTGTCTCTGACATCATTCTCGCGCCAGCAAACGGCGGATTACCCAAAATATAGCTCAACTCCTCTTTGGGCACGACCGTTTCCCAATCCATCCTCAGCGCGTTGCCGTGGACGATATGCGCGGATGCCGTAAGCGGAAGCCGCGCGAAATACAGGCCGAACTGATCGGCGGCCCGCAGGTTCATCATGTGATCCATGAGCCACATGCCCGCCTGAGCGATCTGACAGGGAAAATCCTCCAGCTCGATACCGTAAAACTGCTCCACGCCGACCTTGAGCAAAGGGGATAAATCCAGAAATTTCTGGCCGGTATTCACCTTCATTTTCAAAATCTCAAGCTCCAGCAGGCGCAATTCCCGATAAGCCACGAGCAGGAAATTGCCGCAGCCGCAGGCTGGATCAAGAAAATGCAACCGGCCGATTTTGTCGTGAAAAAGGTCAAGCTGGACGGGATTGATTTTCACCTGCTCGAATTCCCGCCACAGATCGTCCATGAACAGCGGGTTGATGAGCTTGAGAATATTTTCCTCGCTGGTGTAATGCGCCCCAAGCTCCCGCCGTTTCCCCTTGTCCATGACCCCCTGGAACATGGCTCCGAAAATGGCGGGAGAAATTTTGCTCCAGTCGAACTTGCAGCAATCTATCAGGATGCGGCGCATGTTCGCGTCAAAATCAGCGGAAGGCAGCAGGTCGTCGAACAACCCGCCGTTGATGTAGCGGAACCGCTTCAAATCGGCGGAAAGCAGGGTGCGTTTGGCCCGCGTTGCATCCGGCATGTTCAGGACTTCAAAGAGCCTGCCGATGCGTTCGGACAGGTCGCTGCCGTTCTCCCTGGAATTTTCCACATAATTCAGAAAAGCGTCCTGCGGGAATATGCCGGTATTCTCGGCAAACATGCAGAACAGCAAACGCACAAGGTACACTTCCAGATTGTGCCCTTCATAGCCGTGCGTTTTCAGGGCATCATGGAGTTGCGCCATTTTTTCGGCGGCCTGGACGTTGACTTCAACCTGGCTTTCATAGACCCGCGTGGTCTCATATCCGGCAATATCGGCGAATCGCTTGATATGCTTACGTAATTCCCTTGTTTTGAAGGAAACTTTTTTGCCGGTGGTGCGGCTGTGCAGCACCATGGTGGCAAAGTCGCACACCATGAGCAGATCCGGCATTTCATCGTCCGGCAGGTGGAAGACATATTCCTTCAACTGGGCATACGCCTTGTTCAAATCCTTGCCCAAGGACTTCATTTCAATGGCGATGCGTTTTTTCCACAGGTAGTCAATGTAGCCGGTGCGCCCGTCATCCAGCGGAACCTTGTGCTCAAAGGCCCCGGTACTGGCCGGATCGTCCAAGCCAAAGACGCGGAAAAAATCCAAGGTAAAGGCTTGCCCTTCAGCTTCCTCGCTATGCGCGTCCTGCCACCGTGCGGAAAATTTGACGGCGTTGGCCTGGATGGCGTCCCAACTCAGAGGCATGGAGTTTTTCGCTCTGTTTGTTGCATGGAAAAATTTTAATTGAGCAGGGTTTGGGCGGCCCGGACGATGCCGTCGGCATCGATGCCGGCATTGGCCCAGAGCACGGCCTGGGGGCCGTGTTCGACAAAATGATCGGGGTGGCCGAGGATAGTGACCGGCGGATGGAGGCCGCGTTCGTTTAGAAGCTGTAACACCCCGCTGCCGAAGCCGCCCAGGATGCTGTTGTCCTCGATGGTGATGACCCGGCCGGTTTTTGCCGCCCAGGTGGCGATGAGTTCGCTGTCCAGGGGACGGATGAAGCGGGGGTTGATGACCGCGGCGTCGATGCCCGATGCCGCCAGTTGCTGGGCCGCGGCCAGGGCGGCAAAGACCCGGTTGCCCACCGGCAGCAGGAGCAGATCCTTTCCTTCCCTGAGCAGTTCGGCCTTGCCGATCTCCAGCCGGTTGAAGGAATCGTCCAAAGGAACACCCTCGCCGCTGCCCCGGGGGTAGCGGATCACCACCGGGCCCTGGTGGTGCAGGGCGGTGAACAGCATGTGTTGCAGCTCGTTTTCATCCTTGGGTGACATGATCGTCAGGTTGGGGATAAAGCGGAGAAAGGAAAGGTCGAAGACGCCGTGGTGGGTCGGCCCGTCGTCCCCGACCACGCCGCTGCGATCCAGGGCGATGGTGACCGGCAGGTTGGGCAGGCAGACGTCGTGGATCAGTTGGTCCATGGCCCGCTGCATGAACGAGGAATAGACGGCGAACACCGGCCGCATCCCTTCCAGAGCCAGGCCCGCGGCAAAGGAGACCGCGTGCTGCTCGGCAATGCCGACATCGAAAAAGCGGTCGGGGAATTCGGCGGCGAACGGCAGCATGCCGGTGCCGCCGGGCATGGCGGCGGTGATCGCCACCAGCCGTTGATCCTGCCGGGCCAGGCGGCACAGGGTGTCGCCGAAGACCTTGGTGTAGGAAACCGGGGCGTTGGGATTCTTCCTGGGTTGACCGGTGGCCACGTCAAAGGTGCCGATGCCGTGGTAGTCGCCGGGGCGGGTTTCGGCGGGGGTGTAGCCCTTGCCCTTGGTGGTGATCACATGCACCAGCACCGGACCGTGGTTATGATCGCGGACATTTTCCAGGGTGGTGATCAAATCGCCGAGTTCGTGGCCGGGGATCGGGCCGACATATTTGAATTTCAGGGCCTCGAACAGCATGCCCGGGGTGAAGAAGCCCTTGATGCTTTCCTCGCTTTTGCGCAGCACCGAGAGGATGTTCTCGCCCACCGAGGAGAGCGCCATCAGCCTCTCCTCGATGTGATCGCGCAGGCGGCGGACCATCTTGCCGGTCATTTTGCGGCTGAGAAAACTGGATAAGGCCCCGACGTTTTCCGAAATCGACATTTCGTTGTCGTTGAGGACCACCACCAGGTCGCGGCCGAGGTCGCCGGCATGATTAAGCCCCTCAAAGGCCATGCCGGCGGTCATGGAGCCGTCGCCGATTACGGCCACCACCTTGGATTTGTCGCCGTGGATGGCCTTGGCCGCGGCCATGCCGAGGCCGTGCGATACCGAGGTGGAGCTGTGGCCGGTTTCGACGGTGTCGTACTCGCTCTCCGAACGCTTGGGAAAGCCGCTGATCCCCTTGTAGCGGCGCAGGGTCTGGAATTTATCCCGCCGGCCGGTGATCAGCTTATGGGCATAGGCCTGGTGGCCCACGTCCCAGATCAGCCGGTCGCGGGGGGTGTCGAAAACATAGTGCAGAGCCAGGGTCAGCTCGACCACTCCCAGGCTGGGGGCCAGGTGACCGCCGGTTTCGGCCACGGTGGCAATGATGGTTTCCCGGAGTTCGCGGGCGAGTTGTTCCATCTGCGCAAGATCGAGGCCGCGCAGATCTGAGGGCGAGTCAATGGCTCCCAGCAGGGAGCTGGGCTGGTCGGTGAGGGAATCCACAATAAGCATGAAATTCTATTTCCTGCGATCAACGATATAGCGGGCCAGGGCGCGAAGCGGATCGGCCTGGTGATCGAACGGGGTCAGGGAGGCGATTGCCTCCTGGACCGCTTCCCGGGCCATGGTCCGCGAGGTCTCCGCCCCGAACAGCGAGGGGTAGGTGACCTTGTCGGCCATGAGGTCGCTGCCCGCGGGCTTGCCCAGTTCAGCGGTGGTGGCCTCGACATCAAGCAGATCGTCGACGATCTGGAAGGCAAGGCCAACGTGATTGCCGTAGGTCTTCAGGGCCGCCTCCTGGTCTCCGCTGGCCCCGGCGACCATGGCGCCGCAGGCCACCGAGGCGGTGATCAGCGCCCCGGTCTTGCTGCGGTGAATGCGGCGCAGTTCCTCGTATCCCACCTGTTGGCCCTCGTACATCATGTCCAGCGATTGGCCGCCGACCATGCCCAAGGGTCCGGCCGCGTGGGCAATGGTCTGGATGATGCGGATGCGGGTCGGATCGGGGATGGCGGCCGAGGTCACGCCGCTGAGCAGCTCAAAGGCAAAGGTCAAGAGGCCGTCGCCGGCGAGGATGGCCCCTGCCTCGCCGAAGATGGTATGGTTGGTCGGTTTGCCCCGGCGGAGATCGTCGTCATCCATGGCCGGCAGGTCGTCGTGAATCAGGGAATAGGTGTGGATGCACTCCAGGGCACAGGCCACGGGCAGGGCGCGCTGCCGGGTCGGCTCACCGCTGTCCACCGCCGCCGCGCCCGCCAGGCATAAAATGGGCCGGATGCGTTTGCCGCCGGCAAAGAGGCTGTAGCGCATGGCCTCGATATGCTGGGCAAAGGGGCCGATGGGTTCCAGCATGAGGGCGGCCAGCCGCTCCTCGATCTTATGGCGCTGCTCATCGAGATAGGTTCTAATTTCCACCGTCTTCCTCGGTAAAAGGCACGCCGACCAGATTGCCATCCTTGTGCAGCAGCAATTCGACCTGCGATTTCGCCTCGTCGAGCCGGCTGTTGCAAAAGTTGACCAGCGCCATGCCTTCGTTGAATTTTTCCAGACTTTTTTCCAGGCTGAGCTCGTGGGATTCGAGTTCGGCGGTGATTTGCTCCAGCCTGGCCAGCGCTTGCTCGAAGGTCTTTTTCGCCATACAACGGCCCCGCCTTTTAAGGCTGCAAACGATTTTATTTGCCTAATGGTTCGGGCAAAGTTAATCGTATATACTAAACTTTCTCGCCTTTGGTTTCAATATCTCTTTGCCCATGACCGGACAGATCGAACGATTCGTGAGCTGGTTGCTGGTGGAAAAAGGGTACTCGTCCCATACCGCCGACAGCTACCGTTTCGATATAGTTGAATTTTTTCGTTTCTGCGGTGAAGATGCCGACCCGGCCGCTATCACCGCTGCCCAGGTGGAGGCCTTTGTCGGCTCGCTCTATGCGGTGAACGCCAGTGCCTCGGTGGCGCGCAAGCTGTCGGCCCTTCGC
>WRKE01000186.1 GCA_009778235.1 Pseudomonadota bacterium | reverse complement strand
CTGAAAAAGGGCATCTTTTACGAAACCGACTGGGGCAATGTCCGGCCCGGATGGCACATCGAATGCACGGCGATGTCGACCAAGTACCTCGGCGAGACCTTGGATATCCACACCGCCAGCCAGGATCTGGTTTTTCCGCACCACGAAAACGAGACCGCCATCGCCGAGGCGCTCACCGGCAAACCCCTGGCCAACTTCTGGCTCCATTCCGGCCAGCTGCTCATGGACGGCCGCAAAATGGCCAGCGACACCGGCAATGTGGTCACCTTGCGCGAGGTGCTGGGCAAGGGCTATACCGGCCGGGAGCTGCGCTTCATGCTGATGGGTGTGCATTACCGCAAGCCCCTGCCGTTCTCCTATAAACGGCTGGATGCGGCCCGGACGGCGCTGCGGCGGATCGATGAGTTCACCCGCAAACTCCTTTGCCTGCCTGTCGGCCTGCCCCATCCTGAGGTGGCGGCCTATGTGACCGAGCTGGAAAAGCGTTTTGTGGAGACGATGAATGACGACCTCAACATCTCCGGGGTCATCGGCGCATTGTTCAACTTCATCAAACAGGCCAATCCGGTGCTCCAGGCCCGGCAATTGGATCGGGACCAGAAGCGCGATGTGTTGGAGGCACTGGAGCTGATCAACGGGGTGCTCGGCGTGTTACGTTTGGAGTACTGCCCGCTGACGCCGGAGATCGACCGGCTCATCCGCCAGCGTGAACGTGCCCGGCAGCTCAAGGACTGGACCGCCGCTGATTCCGCCCGCGAAGAATTGCTCCGCAAGGGGGTTGCCATTCGCGATACCGCTGCCGGCCCGGTGTGGGAACAGATTGATGACTAAGTGGTGCGGATGGCTGACGGAGTGAGGGTTCCGGGGCGATTCCAGGTGTGGGGCCGCTGTGCATCCATGCATAATAGTTGCGTTTGTAGCGCTTCCCCGGTACATTGGGCAACCACCAGGCGCTAGTAGCTCAGTCGGATAGAGCAACGGCCTTCTAAGCCGTGGGCCGGGGGTTCGAATCCCTCCTGGCGCGCCAGAAATACCAAGGAGTTAGATGATAATCTAGCTCCTTTTTTGATGTGGTGCAAATCTGCTCCACGCTCCGCCCCTTACATCTGTGTGATGAATACCAACTGCAGCCGAATGTTCTACGGTTGGCAGAAGCAATTTTTTGAGCAAGGCGCATCGGCGTTTGCCCGGACGGATCAGGGGGGGCAAGCAGCGTGCCGAGGAGCGGCGCATTCGTGAGCTTGAGGAGAAGCTACGGAGGAAACACGAGGTGCTCTCGGAGTTGCTGGAGGAGCATATCCAGTTAAAAAAAAACTTGGGGAGCTCTGAACGGCGGTTGGGTTCCCCATGACACCCGCGACGCGGTGGTAGATTTCAGCCGCCATTGGAGCGCGAAAGCGGGGCTGCCCTTGTTGGTGAGATATGAATTCGACATCCTGGCCGATGCGCACCATGCCGGGCAGGAATTTCGTTCCTACAACCGCTGGAGCCAGTTTCTTGCCTCGCTGACCAGCCAGCTTACAGGGAGACAAAGCATCCGAGATATCACCGACAATCTTATGGCCCAAGGCAAGCGGCTCTAATACAAAACATATTAAAAGACTATATTAACCGCACAGGACACTAAGCCCCATCGGACTCGGCGCCTTTCGCTTCCAGGGCACGCTTTACTGCTGCCACGAAGTCCTTGATTTTGATGGGCTTGGGAAAAAACTCGAAGACCTGATCCCGGAAGGCTTCCACGGTCGTACTCAGGTGGGCAAAGGCGGTAATCATGATGACCTGGGTGGAAGGAGAAATCGCCTTTATGGTCCGCAGCACTTCCATGCCGTCAACGCCCTTCATCTTGAGGTCCGTAACCACGACATCAAAGCGCTTGGTCTTAGCCCGTTCCAATGCCAGCACGGGGTTGACGAAGGTCTCCACGTCGTAGCCCGCCGCCTCCAGATGGAACTTGGCCATGTCCCCCACGATCTTTTCGTCGTCAACAACCATAATACAAGGCTTATTCATTTTCTACCTCCCCGGACTCTACAGCCGGCAACAGTATATCAAAGGTGGTGCCCCTGTCAATCTCGCTTTGCACGTTGATCTGTCCCTGGTGATTCTTGATGATGCCGTAGCTCACGGAAAGGCCAAGCCCCGTGCCGTCCGTTCCCTTTGTGCTGAAAAACGGATCAAAAATGCTGCTCAGCGTCTCCGGAGTCATGCCGTGTCCGGTGTCTTGGACCTCGATTTCCACCATGCCGTCAGGCGAAAGGCGTGTGCGCACGGCTAAGGTCTGATCCTCCGACATAGCCTGGATAGCGTTGTTGAAGAGGTTCACCAGCACCTGGGAGATTTGGTTCACGTCCATGTTCACGAGTGGGAGTCCGGCTGTCAGGTCAAGCAACACCTCAATATTTGTAACATCAAGCGTATTGCGCACAAGCTTAAGCGACCGACGAACCACGGCGTTCACGCCTCCGGGCATAAAGATGGTGGGTTTTGGCTTGGCAAAGTCCAGCAGGCTCATGACAATGGCCTGGATGCGCTCAACCTCGCCTGCGATCTGAGAGACGAATTCCAGCCGATCCTTAGCGTCAATGGAATCGTACATGGCCTCATAAGTTTGACAGATCATGGAGATGTTGTTCAAAGGATTGTTCAGCTCGTGGGCCACGCCGGCTGTCAGAAAGCCCAGGGAATTGAGTTTCTTGGACTGCACCAGCTCATCTTCGCGCAATCTCAGTTGCTCGCTCATGGTGTTCATGGCCGTAATCACCGCGCCCAGCTCGTTGTTTTGTACCGGGCCCTCAATCTTGAGGAAGCGGCCCTGGGAAACCTCCAGAGCCAGCAGGCTGATCTTGTCCAACGAAGACAGTATCCTGCTGAAAATGATGGGCGTGCTGAACACCGCCAGCACCAGGAAAAGCGGAAAAGATATCAGCAGATTTCGTTTGGAGCCGGAAATGAGTTCTCCAATCTTGCCACGGGCGTTCATGGTGAGGCCTGTGGAAAATTCCAGAACTTGCCTTCCGCTCTCGCGCAATGCCATTTCCGAATCCTCATCTCTGGCCTTGGATGCCGCTATGTCCTGCGCCTTGTTTCGATACGCATCAAGCGCGTGGCGTAAGTCCTGGTATTTTTCCTGACCAGCGGCCTTGATCATATCCCGGCTCAAGTCGTCCAAGGTGCCGTCGACCATGCGGATACTATTTGCTATGTCATGGATGGCTTGGTCGTCCTTGAACAGGAAGTAGTTCTTCTCCAGAAGACGCATCTCCAGAAAGGAAGCATTCAGTTTTTCCTGGATCTCCATGAAGCGGGTCATGGTCACGAGATTGTCCACGTCGTGGAGCGCGAAAAGCCCGGTGGCCGCCAATAGTCCGATGATGGTAATGCTGTGCCAGATAAGCGTTCTTTTAATCGTCATCGTATTCAAACCTCATGCAGCGGGGGGTTTCCGTGTTCTCTCCACGCACCGGCCAGTACCACGCCGCCCCATAGACGATCATGACCATGCCCGCGAGAATCAAAAGTCCATCCAGCACGCTCCACACGTCCAGTCCGAAATACGTCACAAGACCCAGGCCCAAAATTGTGACCGTGACTCCCGTGCGCAAGAAAGCAAGCCCGGTTCGGGCTTGGGAGGCCAAACTTCTATAACATGCCAGAATAGTGCGCTGCGCGGCCAGGACATTGCGCTCTCTGGCCAGGGTGATGCGTTCCCGATAACCACCTCTGGGTAGGGTGAGCGTGGAATAATTGATGAGGCGGTCGGCAAGGCGTCCAAGCATTGTTTTCTTTTTCTGGGCCGCATCCACCGGGGCTGAGGTATCCAAGATGTCGTATTCCTCCAGGAAGTACAGTACAGCGGATGTGGCCTCCACCAGGGAATGGCCCAATAAGCCGCGCCATGTCCGCCGCAGGCGAAGATAGGCGCCCACGCCGATTCCCGCCAGGACAAGGCCGATAACCACAGCCAGCCACGGGGCCCAAGGGTATTTGACGGGCTCTTTCATACGCAAGAGCGTATTTCCCATGCCCACAAGCCCAAGACTCCAGCGGATGATATTTAACCATGTGCGCCCGGCGGCGAGATTGGTCCGCTGGCAGGCCATCTTTGTTCTCCACATGGCCATGGTATTGCGCCAATAGGCCATGACCGTGCGTTGGCCGCCCACCGGCCCCCTCAGAACATCGCGGAACGCGAAATCCTGCGCATACCAGGATATCGCTTCGCTCAGACACGCCATAAATCGCTTGGGCCGCTCAGGAAAAAGGCTCTCAATTTCCCGGATCGCATCCGGGTCACCCGGTGCGCTTATCGCAAATACAATGACATCACCATCTTGGGCCACGGGAAACCATAATCCGCGCTTGGGGCCGGACGCCTTGTCGGCCAGCCGGAGAAGCTCCTCTGGAATGGGCAGGCATTCCTCGTAGGCCAGCGGAGAAAGACCGTAATAATCGCTTACGGCCTGGCATAAATCCTTGCGTGAAAGCTGCAAATTCTGCCGCAGATACACCTCCGGACGCACGCGCTGCCCGCGCCATGCCAGCAAAGCCGCCTCCAGATCCTGCGGCGTAACGAGCCCCCGGTCCACTAAGGAGGCAAAAGGCGCTGTCACATCCACATCGCGCACGTCACTCACAGCCGTCCTCCAAGGTGAACACTTGCCATTCTCCGGCCGGTTTGAGATAATCCGGCACGCTGATCTCCATTTGACTCTCGCAGAAGGATAGTTGCCAGCGCTCGCGTCTGGCCGGAATGATCCAGTAGAGCCCGTCGACAAAAAGCAAAAGCCCCACGGCAATGATGGTGCATTCAAGACCGGTCCAGCCTATTCCTCTCGCAGGACCAGTCAGCAAAAGACCCAAACCCACAGCCACAAAGTTGGCCGCTGTGCGCAGATAGGCCATGCCTGTGCGGGAGCGGGCATGGCTTGTGCGGAAGCGGGCCATGACATTTCGCCGTTCGGCGAGCAGGGTCCGCTCCAGGGCCAGTCCTGTGGAGCCCCAGATACCGGGACTCGACCCAGCCATAATAGCGGGCACGAAGCGATAACGCTCCTCAGCACCCTCGGCAACGGCGGGCGGAAAGAGCATATCCCAGCCTGCGGATTTCTCGCTGGCCTTTTCAGACTCGCTCTGGCTCAACCTCCCGCTTTTACGCCCGGAGAGATACCAGCCAAGTCCCTCGGCAATGAGAACGATTCCAACCACCATGAGCCCAGTGCCCAGAATATCGGCCGATCCGTTGTTGATGCGCTGTTGAAAGGCAATACCAATGCCAGCCAGGGCGATACCCGTGCGGACCAGCGCCATTCCAGTGCGTGACTTGGCCATGATGGTGCGGAAGAAAGCGAGGCGAGTGCGCTCCAGGGCGAGTTCGGTGCGTTCCAGGGCCATAAGGCGCCGACGCATCACCGGCGATAACCTGTCATGGTCTCGCGCCAGCTCCTGCGCACCAGCCACAGGCGGAGAACGCCTGATGACGATGCGGTCATCTTTCAGCGTCGCGAATGGAATTGTAAAAGGTTCACCCGGTGCCGCCGGGGCGCGCAATGCACCTCGGGTCAGACGCCGGGCCGGGAAATACCAGATCAAACCATCCGCAACCATAGCTGTCCCGCAGAACATCAACAAGCCCTCAGGGATCAAGACCAGACCCGTGAACCCAAAAATCTTCACGAGGACGAGCGAAACAGCCAGCAGGGCAAGGCCTGTGCGCAACATGGCAAGCCCTGTACGGCCCTTGACCAAAAGCGTGCGGTAGCTGGCAAGCTGCGAGCGCCTGTCGGCCAGATAGGTCCTGGTTCTGGCCAGAATGGTACGGCTGGACTCAATCGGAAAGCCGGGATTCAAATCCTGTGCATGCTCGATGAAACGGGTCAGGGTGGCGTCCGTAGCCCTGGCAACATCCACGGCCTGAACGCCCAAATGAACACGAACCTCAGATGCCACCGTGTCACGGTCATCGCGGGAGGTGATGACCCAAGCCTGGCCTTCCTCTACCTTCAAGGGAAGCCAGCGCAGAACCGTCAAGAGCGCAAAATCGAGACTCGCGACCAACGCTTCGGACGGAGCCAGAGTCTCGTCAAAAAGCATAACCTGTTCCACTATTAATGAATTCGTTATTCACCGGACATTGACCACGTCTTTTTCTGTCATTTCGATGAGCGTAGCGAAGAGAAATCTTTCCAATATTT
>WRKE01000185.1 GCA_009778235.1 Pseudomonadota bacterium | reverse complement strand
CCCTCGCCGCCCGCCCTTGCCCATGGATCGGTTGAAGGTCGGGGTCGCCATGAGCGGCGGGGTTGATTCCACTATGGCCGCCGCGCTCCTGCGGGAGCAGGGGCATGAGGTGCACGGTTTTTTCATGCTGCTGCCGCTTCCCGACCTGGACAGCCAACTGGCACGTGTCCGGCAGGTGGCCAGCCAGTTGGCCGTTCCCCTGACCTTGATCGATCTGCGCCCCCACTTTACCGACCAGGTGATCGGCTATTTCCTTGCCACCTATCAGAGCGGCTTGACGCCCAATCCCTGCATCCGCTGCAATCACGCCATCAAATTCGGCCACTTGGCCACGGCCATGCGCAGCCATGGTATGGACCGGCTCGCCACCGGCCACTACGCCCGCATCGACCAGCGGAGCGGCCGGCAATTCGTGGCCCGGGGCGCTGATCTCCGGAAGGATCAATCCTATTTTCTTGCCCGCCTGGATGCGGCACAGGTGGAATACATTCTCTTGCCCCTGGGCACCTGGACCAAGGAGCAGGTCTACCAAAGGGCCGCGGGCCTCGGCTTTCGGTTTGCGGGCCAGGAGAGCCAGGATGTCTGTTTTCTGGCCGCGGGCCTGCCTGCCTTTCTGGCCGCCCAGGGCATCGGCGACCAGGCCGGACCGGTGGTCTGCCGCGATGGCCGGCAGCTCGGCACGCACCGGGGCGTATGGCGGTACACCATCGGCCAGCGGCGGGGACTGGGGCTGCCCGATGCCACACCTTGGTATGTAGTGGAGCTGGACGGCGTCAACAACCGGGTGATCGTCGGCAAAAACAGCGACCTGTTCGCCGACCGTTGCACCGTGCATTCCCTGCGCTGGATGCAAGAGCCGCCGATCCTGCCCTGGCGCGGCCTGGTGCAACTGCGCTCCCGCCACCGGCCGGCGGCGGCCGAATTGACCTCTGCCACCGATGGCACCTGGCGGCTGGCATTCGCCAGCCCCCAGCGCGCCGTCACTCCCGGTCAGTTCGCTGTCTTCTACGAGGATGATCTGGTCCTGGGCAGCGGGATAATCGCGGCGGAGACTTAAGAAGGGGCGAAGAGAATGAAGCGGATAGCCATCGCCACCCTGGGGTGCAAGGTCAACCAATTCGAGTCCGCTGCCTTTGCCAGTGGCTTCGAGTCCCACGGTTGTGTATTAGTGCCGTTTCGGGCCGAGGCCGAGGTTTACGTGATCAACACGTGCGCGGTCACCGCCAAGGCCGGGCAACAGTCGCGGCAATTGATCCGGCGCGTTTTGCATGCGCATCCCTTCGCGCGGCTCATTGTTACCGGCTGCTATGCCCAGATGGATCCAAACACCATCCTCGACCTGGCCGAGCGGCCGATCACCATTGTCGGCAACGGCAACAAGCACCGCCTGGTGGAGGCGGCCCTGCCGGACAACCCGCCCGACCTGGTCCTGCTCATGGGCAATATCCGTCATAAAAAAGAGATCTGCCCGCTGCCGGTCACCCGTTTTCCCGACCGCACCCGCGCCTATCTCCGCATCCAGGACGGCTGCAACAACTTCTGCTCTTACTGCATCGTGCCCTACACCAGAGGCCCCAGCCGCAGCCTGAATCTGACCGGCGTACTCGACCAGGCCGCGGTTTTCTGCGACCAAGGTTATCGCGAACAGGTGGTCACCGGCATCAATGTCGGCAAGTACGGGCTTGATCTGGACGAAGGCCATACCATCTACAGCCTGCTGGATCGGCTGTGCCACGACTTTCCGGCCTGCCGCTTCCGGCTCAGCTCCATTGAGCCCACCGAGGTGAACGATACCCTCTTCAATCTACTGGCCAGACGCGCCAACCTGATGCCCCATCTGCACATTCCCCTGCAAAGCGGCGATGACGCGGTATTGGCCAGGATGAACCGCCGCTATTCCCGCGCCGAATTCGCCGCGATCATTCATCGGGTACGCGAGACGCTGCCCGCCGTCACCATCGGCTGCGACGTGCTGGGCGGCTTTCCCGGCGAAACTGAGGCCGAGGCCGCCAACACCTATGGTCTTTTGGCCGAGTTGCCGGTGGACTACCTCCATGTCTTCCCCTATTCCCGCCGGCCCGGAACTCTGGCCGCCTCGCTTCCGGGACATCTGCCCGGACCGGTGAAAGAGGAGAGGGTGCGCCGGCTGCGCGGACTGGATGCGGCCAAGCGGCAGGCCCTGTACCGGGCCAATATCGGCCGGGTCCTCCACGTGCTGGTGGAGCGGCGGCAGGCGAAGAGCGGCATGTTGCAGGGGTTTTCCGAAAACTATCTGCCGGTGCTGTTTGCCGGCGGCTCCCATCTGATCCGGCAGGTAGTGCCGGTGCGGCTGATTGCGGTCGAGGATGGTCAACCAATGGGGATCATTGCCGACGACCTGCTTGAGGAAAGTCGGCAAACCAGGTAAGTTGCGACACCTGATTTGCAGGAGCGCGTCACGGCTGTCTCATGGCCCGCCGCGCGATGCGGACAGGGGATGAGCACGAGCCCTTCCCCCGGGGCTTTTGCTGAGCATCATAAAACCATCGTTGCCTGCCGACTTATGACAACTGCAACTATCAAACTCTATTTGCCATACGGCGATGCAAAGCGGTTGCGCGTCGGTGAGGTTTCGAACTGGACAGGCAAAGCCCTGGCTGCTCCAAGAACAGAACTCGATGAACTCCTTAGCCGCGAAGAAACAGAGAGAGCCGGAATCTACTTCCTCTTGGGCTCTGACCCGGAGAATGGAGGCGCTTTGGCCTACATAGGCGAAGCTGAAGTAATCCGTGACCGCCTGAAACAGCATAAAACCAAAGATTTCTGGAATGTTGTAGTCGTTTTCGTGAGTAAAGATGAAAATCTTACCAAGGCGCATATCCGCTATCTTGAGAACCGCCTGCTGCAAGAAGCACAGGAAGTCAACCGCTACCGACTGGAGAACCTCAACACAAGCAATCCCAAGCTCCCCGAGTCTGACCGCGAAGACATGGAGGTATTCCTATCTCGTATTCGGCAAGTCCTGCCCGTGCTCGGCTCCAATCTGTTAACCCCTATTGCTGGCTCTCTCAAGAACACCAAGCCGCAGAAGGAACTTCTGTGCAAGAACAAAGGGGCTATCGCTCGGGGACGGCGTACCGAGGGCGGGTTTGTCGTATTCAAAGATTCTGCGGCCGTGGTCGCCGAACGACCTTCCGCTAAAACACGACATCCGTATGTTATAGCACTTCGCAAAAAACTTGTTCAGGACGGAACACTTGCCGAGAAAGAAGGTTTTTTCGTATTCACCAAGGACACCGAATTTGACAGTCCGAGTGCCGCGGCCGCTGTAATTCATGGAGGAAGCGCCAATGGTCTTATCGTTTGGAAAGATGCAAGCGGCAAATCGCTCAAGGAACTCGAAGAGGGCTAACGGGTAAGCAGGCGACTCGTTCGGGCGATGCGTCTGCAACGGGCACCGTAGGAATCCCCCACCGTTAGACAGGGGAGGATGTCAAGAGAACGACCATGATCGGAGAAATTATCGCCATCGGCGACGAGCTGACCACCGGCCGGATCGTCAACACCACCAGCGCCCTGGCGGCCCGGGAGCTGTTTTTCCAGGGGCATGAGATCCGGGCCATGCACACCGTCGGTGATGTCCCCGCCCTGATCGGCCAAGCGCTGAAGGAGGCTGTTGCCCGGTGCGATTTCGTCATCGTCACCGGAGGGCTGGGGGCCACCCCCGACGATGTGACCAATGGGGCGGTGATCGAGGCGTTGGGCCTGGACGGCATGGTGCACCCCGGGGTGCACGCCAATATCGCCTCCCGCCTGGATCAGGCCACCGCCGAACTCCTGGCCAGGCTGGCCTGGCTGCCCGTGGGCGCCGAGGTTTTGGACCCCGAATACCGCATGGCCGGCTACCTGCTGCGCCACCAGTCCAAGCCGATCTGGTTTCTTCCCGGTGTGCCGCCGCAGATGGAGATCCTGTTGCGCACCAAGGTGCTGCCCGGCCTGCGGGACTTCGACCATGACCGTGCCCGGCCGGTCTGCCAGTCGATCTACCGTACCTGTGGTCTGTTCGAGACCGAGATCAGCAGGCGCCTGCGACCGCTGGAGGAACAAGGGCTGGCGATCGGCTATTATCCGGTGGGCTGCGAGGTCCATATCAGCCTGGCCACCCAGGCGGTGCCCGGTGCGGCCGATGCTGGCCCGCGGACCGCCGACGCTTTCATCCGCGAGGCCCTGGGCGACAATCTCTACGGGATGAACGAAAAGACTCTGGCCGCGGCTACCGGTGACCTGCTTATGCAGCGGGGCTTTCTGCTCGGGGCCGCCGAATCGTGCACCGGCGGGCTGATGAGCGCCACCCTCACGGAAACACCGGGTAGCTCCCGCTGGTTCAAAGGCGGGGTGATTGCCTATGCCAACGAAATCAAGGAGCGGATTTTAGGAATCGATCCGGTCCTGTTGGCCCGCTTTGGCGCGGTGAGCGGCGAGACGGCCCAGGCCATGGCCAGCGGCCTGCTGCAGCGCCTCGGCTGCGATATTGCCGTATCCGCCACCGGTATAGCCGGACCCGATGGCGGCACCCCGGACAAGCCGGTGGGCACGGTCTACCTCGGCCTGGCCACCCGTGACCAGGTGAGCGACCGGCATGTCCGTTTTACCGGCTCCCGCCGCCAGATCCAGGAGAAGACCGCCCAAACCGCCGTGGATATGGTGCGCCGGGCCCTTCTAGTCCGTTAAATTGAAAAAGATGCTAAGGAGAAAGGGATGACAAGCGCCCCGGACAACAACGAAGGCCGCCTGAAAAGCGTGGACAATGCCATCACCCAGATTCATCGGCAGTTCGGCAAGGGCTCGATCATGCGCCTGGGGTCGACCGAGCGGGAGAACATCCCGGTCATCCCCACCGGCATCCTCTCGGTGGACCTGGCCTTAGGCGTCGGCGGCCTGCCCCGTGGCCGGGTCACGGAGATCTACGGTCCCGAGGCCTCGGGCAAAACCACGTTGGCCCTGCACGTGATCGCCGAGGCCCAGCGCCGGGGTGGCAACGTCGCCTTCATCGACGCCGAGCACGCCCTCGACACCGCCTATGCCGAGCGGCTGGGGGTTGATGTCGACAACCTGCTCATCTCCCAGCCCGACTTTGGCGAGCAGGCGCTGGAAATCGCCGAGATCCTGATCCGCAGCGGCGGTATCGACGTGGTGGTGATCGACTCGGTGGCGGCCCTGGTCCCCCGGGCGGAGATCGACGGCAATGTCGGCGACCAGCATGTCGGCCTCCAGGCCCGGCTGATGAGCCACGCCATGCGCAAGTTCACCGGCGTGCTGTCGCGCACCAACACCGTGCTGATTTTCATCAACCAGATCCGGATGAAGATCGGGGTGATGTTCGGCAACCCTGAGACCACCACCGGCGGCAACGCCCTCAAATTCTACAGCTCCATCCGGATCGACATCCGCAAGACCACCCAGATCAAGGAAGGCCAGGACGCCATCGGCAACCAGGTCAAGGTCAAGGTGGTCAAAAACAAGGTGGCGCCGCCGTTCAAGTCGGCCGAGTTCGACATCGTCTATGGCGAGGGCGTCTCCCGGACCGGCGACCTGCTCGATCTCGGCGTGGCCCAGGGGATGGTCGACAAGAGCGGCGCGTGGTACAGCTACCAGGACGAACGCATCGGCCAGGGGCGGGAAAATGCCAAGAAATACCTCAAGGAACACCCGGAAACCGCCGCCGATCTGGAGCGCAAGCTCCGCATGGCCTTCGGCATGCCGGTGGACGGCGAACCCGCCGCTGGCTGATTGATTAGCCCGTTTTCGGTTTCAACCTGGATAGCTTCGCTTTGCTCGCAAAGGCGGCGCTGGGGTTTGCTCCGCGCACCCCAGCCTATGGCTCTATGACCGACAATCGCCGCGCCGCCGATCTTTGCTTCGAGTAATTGTCGTCGTGCCGGTAATTCGCCGGCTCATAAAGTGTCAAAGAAAACGGATATGGACGCAGGCAAGATTTCCGAGACGGCGGCCACCACCGCACTCATGCGAGCGTTGGCCTGTTATGAAACAACCGCCATCGACGGACTGAAATGGCGGGACAACCTCGCTGAAATCTTCCTGAGCGAGGAAAAGAGAGTGAAACTCGCCAGCGAAGCGTACCGCGAGGCGGTTAAAGCCAAGGCCAGGAATGGGCTATTTCCGTACATGATCGCGAGGACGGCCTATT